>JAPPBX010000058.1 GCA_026702755.1 Candidatus Poribacteria bacterium
CCTGTGTATACCATTTTGCGTAGTCTTCACTACGGGGAACTATTTTATCAAACATTTTTTTAATTATGAGCCTCTGGGCATTGCTCCAAATGTAAAGCAAAGACAAATTATGCCATTTAAGGCATAATTTCGTTTCGCAACGGTTTTCGGTTAATTCTAATTGCCTTTGTATTATGAAGGGTTTCCTAAATTTTAGGCACTTTACTGACTTTAGAACACTCACTCCGTTTCTGAATCCGTTAAAGCAACGATACCGGGTAGCGATTTTCCTTCTAAAAACTCTAAGGAGGCACCGCCTCCTGTTGAGATATGCGTCATCCGATCAGCGACACCGGCTTGTTGTATCGCTGCGACACAATCACCACCGCCGATAATACTCACCGACTCCGAATCGGCAATCTGTTTCGCCACGGCGATCGTGCCTTGCGCGAACTTCTCGAACTCATAGACACCCAAGGGACCGTTCCACACCACAGTTTTGGCTGTTGCGATCTGTTCACCGAACGCTGCTACTGTTTCGGGACCGATGTCTAACCCCTGCCAGTCATCGGGGATATATCCTTTGTCTACAACCTTAGACTTCGTTTCAGGATCAAAAGCTTTGCCCACAACGTGATCTATCGGCAGTAAGACAGTGTCTGAGAAGTCCTCCCTTTCGACCAACGATTTTGCAACGTCAAGTTTCTCGGTTTCAACAAGCGAATTGCCGATACTGAACCCCATTGCTGATAAAAATGTATATGCCATACCGCCGCCGATGAGGAGTTTATCCACCTGTTCAAGGAGCGTTTCAATGAGTGTAATTTTGTCAGATATTTTTGCACCACCGAGAATAGCGACATAAGGACGTGCAGGGTTTTCCAGGCTCGTACTTAGATAATAGATTTCGCGTGCCATCAAGAATCCCGCGACACACGGATTCAGGTAGTGCGTCACGCCTTCAGTTGATGCGTGTGCCCGGTGTGCTGTCCCGAAGGCATCGTTGACATAGACATCCGCGAGCGAGGCAAGTTGCTCGGCAAATACCGCATCGTTCTCTGTTTCTTCAGTATAGAAGCGGACATTTTCAAGAAGCAGTACCTCCCCATTGCGCAAAGATTCCACAGCATTTTGGACCGACTTGCCGATGCAATCCTTGACGTGTGCGACGCGCGTGCCGAGCTTCCGACTGAGAGCTACGGCAATCGGTTCAGTCGAAAGCACCTCTCGGTCTGCTGACGAACCGACTTCGGGTCTCCCTAAATGTGTCACCAAGATGATTTTAGCATCGGCATTAATGAGGGCTAAGAGCGTCGGCAAAACAGCAGTGATGCGGGTTTCATCGGTGATTTTCCCATCTTTCATCGGGACGTTGAAATCCACCCGCACTAGGACGCGTTTTTCGTTAACGTCTATGTCCTTTAATTCAAGTTTTTCCATATTTTTTTCAAGTTATTCGTTATCCGTTGTCAGTAACCGTCGGCAGCGGATGGTGTTCTCGCACGGACCTAATCCGTTGACACCACCTATTGATAATCGGAAACTGAAAACCCTTTACCTGTCCAAAACCGGTTTCCTATCAATTCGGACGGTTAGGTTGCCCATTATGTTATTTTTATGCAGGGTTTGCTGCTGTTACTGCCAGTTGTGCCGCTTCAGAGAGTCCTTCTGCTTGTTGAACGTTCAGGTCCGATTCGGCAATAATCTGTTTTCCGAGTTCTACGTTTGTCCCTTCTAACCGGACGACGAGCGGAACGTTGAGTTCAACCTGTTTCGCCGCTTCAACGATACCGTTCGCGATTGTATCACATTTCATGATACCACCGAAGATGTTAACGAGAACAGCCTTTACGCTTTCGTCTGCAAGAATAAGACGGAAAGCGTGCGCCACTGCCTCAACAGATGCCCCACCCCCGACATCGAGGAAGTTTGCCGGTTCGCCACCGTTCTGTTTGATAATATCCATCGTTGCCATTGCTAATCCGGCACCGTTCACCATACACCCAATATCGCCATCAAGACGGATGTAACTCAAACCAGATTCGCTCGCTTCCAGTTCACTCGAGTCTTCTTCGTGGGGGTCTCGCATCTCAGCAATGTCAGGATGTCGCCAGAGTGAATTGTCGTCAAGATTGACCTTGGAATCGAGTGCGACGATCTCTAATTCGTCATCTTTTGATATAATCGCCAACGGGTTAATCTCTACGAGTGAACAGTCGCAGTTAGTGAATGCATCATAAAGCGATAAAATTAGTGCTGTGGCGTTTGGAATAATTGGGTGATAGGTCGAGTTAGCAATCAGTTTGTATGTGAACTTTCGCGCTTGAAATTCCGTTAAACCGAAAGCAGGGTCAATTTGTGTTCTAATGATTTTTTCGGGGGTTTGCGCTGCGACTTCCTCAATATTGACTCCCCCCTCTTCGCTGCCGATTAAGGTGAGCTGTGAGGTTTCACGGTCAAGCAATATAGCGAGGTAGTATTCTTTCTCTATTTTTACGGCTTCGGCGACAAGGACTTTACGGACCTGTTTCCCTTCGGGACCGGTCTGTGGTGTTACGAGCTGCATGCCGAGAAGAATTCCGGCGTGTTGTTTGACTTCTGCAGTGGAGTTTGCAACTTTGATGCCGCCGCCTTTCCCGCGTCCACCCGCATGGATTTGTGCCTTGACAACGTATCTCTCACAATTGAGTTCCTGCGCGATGGCTTCCGCCTCCTCCGGTGTTTCGGCAACCTCACCGGGCAGCGTATTAACCCCGTAGGATTCGAGAATTTGTTTGGCTTGGTATTCGTGGATATTCATGTTTTCTGTTTGATTCTTTGGTAAGACTCCTTCAGCACTGGTAAGAGCGGATGTATTTCGTCAGTATGTCTTGAATTAATATATCAAGAATTATACTATATTTGGGAGAAAATTGCAAGTTTTTCAGGTTCGCTGACCTTGCCTCTAAAGCCTATTTGGACCGCATGCGAAAATTTTACTATCCCTTTTAATCTTGCGGGACTCTATATAAACAACCTGATTTCACTGGAGGTGGAAACCATGTTTATGCAGAAATTTAAAACAGGTTTTCGGTTGCTCGGGACTTTTCTTCTGAGGTTCCTACTCGGAATCATGGCTGCTTACTTATGGATCGCGGGTCTGGCTTTTATGGGTCGTATTACAGTAGGGCGACTCGCTGAACGCTATATGGATGGCCGCTATGACGAACTGAGGGATACGGTGTTTGACCTTATGTATCCTGTCGGGTGGTATGGTGCTTGGGTGTTGGTGGGTGTAGCCATTATCTGGGGGTTTTCGCAAGGCAGGTTAGATATCCGGAGGTGGCTAAGGAGGCGGCATGCTTAAGAAGTAATGTCGTTTTCACAGACAGACATCCGACGTATATATTTCATCAATAGTGAATCAACAGAAGGAGAAGTATCATGAGAACTATTCAATTTTGGCAGAAATTCGTGCAGATTTTTCGGTTACATTGGGAATATCATTGGTCATATCACCATCCGAAAACCAGTCAGCACGTGCAAACAATGCAGAAAGTAGAGTGTTTTCGGGATAAAGCACGTTTTCGCGTTAATGGGAGTGATGACCCCTTTCATGAGTTCCTCGTTTTTCGTCCAAAAGGGAGTGAGGAAAACACAGGTTTCTTATTTTTAGTCGATGAAGAGGCTAACGCCTACGCAGATGTACCGAAAGGCTGGCAGATAATTGACTTATACGGCACCGAAGCACTTGGTGATGTTGTCGGCCTCTTGGATGGTAAACGCTATTTGTTTGAAGGCGGATCTAACAAGCTGCTCGCTGTAGCAGAAGAATGAGATTTGCCTGTTAGAACAAACAACTTAGAGGTTGTTTTGTTTGTATCTTCAATCTTCGGTGGATGCGTTTCGTGAGCAGGCATACCTATAGAAACAGACTGCTCTGGTTCCAACTGTGTTGTTCCTCAAGATGTTAAGCAGTGTCATCTGGTAAATATTCCTGTTCGAGTCCGTTCACTATCGGTTTGAATGTGTCTATGATGCAATAGTGATAAATTGGGTTGACAATTTCACACATACCGTCAGCACCTTCAACAATAACACCATAAGTAGCAAGTTCGTTGATAATGTCACTGTCCAAGTTGAAATCCACGCCTTCATCATAAGAGGCGATTTTCATGAGGAGTGCCTCAAACCGGCGATCCCTACGGATATTGGTTATCAGGTGATCAATATTCGTGTGTCCTTCGCGAAGGAGTTGGATATGTGCTTCTGAAAAATGTGTCATCGTAATCGGTTCGCTTTTCGGGATGTCTAATTCCTCGGTAAGAATTTGCGCGAAACGATTGACCAGCACAGGCTGACCGGCAGTCTGTTTGTGGATGGCTTCAATGGTTTCAGGTGCGAAGGGTTGTCCGACTTCGTCGGTATATTGTGAAAAGAGTTCTTGTACCTGTTCAATTGTGAAATTAGGTAATTTGAATTCGTCTTGTATATTAAAGGGAGAGATGGAGCGATCGTAGTTGAGTTGTGTGATGTTCTTGACCCCGACGATGCCGACGCTGTGCGGACACCGAGTCTTCCGAGAAAGGTAAATTTGACGCAGCGAATGCAGGAACCCTCTAATAGCATCCCGTGGAATACTGTCAAACTCGTCAATAATCACGACAAACCGCTGATTTTCCAGCAGCCCTCCAAGATCTTCAAAAAACTCCCGCATCGAAATAGGTTCAGTTATCTGCGCGTTCGCCAAAAATCCATTGAGCGCATCAGAAGGACTCTTCCCGCGTTTCTGGAAGACACTCTTAATTTCTTTACACATTTCTTTGCAGAGAGACCTATAAAAAGCATCGGCATCGCTGTCTACGTACCCTTCAAAATTAAGCTGTATTGGGAAATAGGTGCTACCTTCAGTTTCAAGTGCGTCGAGGGCATTTTGGAAGAATGTTGTCTTGCCTGTCTGACGCGGCGCAAAGAGGACGATATATCTGCCTTTTTTTATGCGATCCATAAAATCCGCAAGCTCATCTGTGCGTGCGACAACGTAGTTATCCTCAACATAGACAGGACCGCGGGTCTCAAACCATCTCATCTTTCTATTCTCCTTTAAGTGGCTGTGGAAATTATATCAGATTGTGGTGCGGAAGTCTATAAGAAACAGGTTTGAGACAACCTTATGGATTCTGATTTAGATATGGATTTATCATCGTCAAGGTGTTCAAACAAGGTTTGAACAGTTTCTTGAAAAACTGGGTGCACGACATCCGGGGCGATTTCTGCCAAAGGGACCAGTACGAAACCGCGGAGATGCATCTCCGGGTGCGGAATGACAAGTTTCTCAGTCTGGAGACACAAATCTCCATAGATGAGTATATCCAAGTCGATTTCTCTTGGACCCCAGCGGATACGGTGTTGTCTACCAACTTCAGTTTCGATGTCTTTTAAGGTGTGTAGCAAGGAAAGGGGAGAAAGGGAGGTCTGGATGGCAGCAACACCGTTCAGGAACTCTGCTTGCGCTTCATAACCGACGGGGGCTGTTTTGTAAACGGAGGAAATTTTTTGTAAGGTGATTCCCTCCGTTTTTGATAAAGCATGAATGGCGTTCTGGATATGCGCCAGTCGGTCGCTGATGTTGCTTCCGAAGCCGATGTATGCTAAGGGCATAGCGTTTCCGACACACCTCCAGATGAACAAAGAATATTAACCTGAGAATTTACGGATGGCGATTGAGGTGTTGTGACCACCGAAACCGAAGGCGTTGGAGAGCGCAACTTCAACGTTCGCGTCACGGCTTTCATTTGGGACGTAGTCCAGGTCACAATCTTCGTCCGGCATATCGTAGTTGATAGTTGGTGGTAGGAAACCTTTCTCCATCGCACCCAAGCAAGCGATGAGTTCCACAGCCCCTGCAGCACCGAGTAGATGACCCACCATTGATTTGGTAGAACTAACGGGAATTTTATATGCTTGTTCGCCGAACAGGGTTTTGATGGCGTTTGTTTCAGCGACATCACCAATCGGTGTAGAAGTGCCGTGAGCATTGATATAATCGACGGCATCTAATGATAATTCAGCATCTTGGAGTGCGAATTCCATCGCTTTCGCCGCGCCTTCACCGTTTTCAGGTGGACTTACCATATCGTGGGCATCTGAGGTCATTCCGTAGCCGATTATTTCCGCATAGATATAAGCACCGCGTTTTTGGGCATGCGATAGCGATTCAAGGATTAATACACCCGCGCCATCACCCATAACAAAGCCGTCCCTGTCCTTCGTAAACGGCCGCGAGGCGCGTTCAGGTTCATCGTTACGCTCTGACATGGCACGCATCGAACAGAATCCGGCAAAAGCTAAGGGGGTAATCGCTGATTCTGTGCCGCCAGTAAACATCATATCTGCTTCACCGCGCTGAATCATACGGAACGAATCACCCATGGAATGATTCGCACTTGCACATGCAGTGACAGATGTAGCATTAGGACCTTTGAGATTAAAGTGGATTGATATCTGTCCTGCTGCCATGTTGATAATCATGTACGGTACAAGGAATGGACTCACGCGTTTGGCACCCTTTTCGGCAAGGATTTTTGCGTTGTCTTCAAGGACACCGATGCCTCCGATCCCAGAGCCGATTTGCACACCGGCACGATAAGGATCAACTTTATCAAGGTCCAAACCCGCATCCTCGTGCGCCATGATTGCAGCAGCAAGCGCGTACTGAATAAACAGCGGTAGCCTGGACGCGGCGCGGCGATCCATGTACTGTTCCGCCTGAAAATCCTTTACTTCTCCGGCGATTTGGGTGCGATGCTCAGAGGCATCAAAATAGGTTAAAGGTCCGATTCCGTTTTTACCGCTGGCAAGCGCATCCCAATATTCTTCTTTCGTGTTGCCAATAGCATTGACGACACCGATTCCTGTAATAACTACACGCTCCACGAGACCGATCCTTTTTTTAAGGGTTATCAGTTATCAGTTATCAGTCATCGGTCAGAGGTTTCTCTGTAACAATCTATCCCACTTTGGAGTATTCCAGGGTAGGGTGAATTGTTAGGTCAAAGTCTCTTAACTGAAAACTGACAACTCGTAACTGACAACTGATAACTGATAACTAAAATCTACACATGTTCGTCCAGGTAACTCAAGGCATCTTGGACAGTCTGAATTTTTTCAGCATCGCTGTCAGGGATTTCGATATCGAATTCCTCTTCAAGTGCCATAACTAACTCAACGGTATCAAGCGAATCAGCCCCCAGGTCTTCCATGAAAGAGGAATCTGGAGTGACGTTATCTTCATCAACACCGAGTTGTTTCGCAATAATTTCGATAAGGCGTTCTTGGTTTGTTGCCATAAGCGTTTCTCTTATCTCCTATGAAATGGTTGTCAGTTATCGGTTATCAGTTAAGGGGTGGATCTGTTGAAGTAGGGTACTCTTTAACTGATAATTGACCATTGACAACTATTAAAGTCGACTACTATTTTGAATTACATCACCATGCCCCCGTCGACCTGAAGTATTTGACCGGTGATATAGCGTGCAGCATCTGAAGCCAAAAAACAGGCAGCGTCCGCTACATCTTCTGGATGTCCAAACTCCCGTAGTGGGATTAGTCCAAGCAGTTGTTTCTGATTATCTTCCGAGATTTGTGCCGTCATGTCTGTTGTGATGAAACCCGGGGCGATAGCGTTTACGGTAATACCGCGAGCACCAACTTCTTTCGCTGTTGCCTTTGTAAATCCGATGATACCAGCTTTCGCCGCAGCATAATTCGCTTGTCCTGCGTTTCCCGTCAATCCAACAACTGACGAGATGTTGATAATGCGCCCACTTTTCTGGCGTATCATAGGGCGAAGGACTGCGCGCGTACAGTACATTGTGCCAGTCAGATTCGTCTGTAACACTGCATCCCAATCTTCATCTTTGAGCCGCATGAGCAGCGTATCGCGGGTGATACCCGCATTGTTCACGAGAATGTCAATTTGTGAAAACTGTGCAATTGTTTTTTCAATAAGTTCTTCAACATCTGCCTTTTGGGAGATGTCGGCAGCCATTGAGAGTGTGGTGTAGCCTTTCTTCTGCAGCGTTTCAGCAATTTGTGTGACCGCCTCAGCAGAACGTGAGCAGAGAACGACGTTCGCACCGGCTTCACAGAGTCTCTGTGCAATCGCCGCGCCGATACCTCGCGACGCGCCTGTAACGATAGCCGTTTTGCCGCTGAGTAAATCTTCTCTAAAGGCACTCCGCTCGGTTGTCGCGTCCATTATGTTTATCCACCATTTCCATATTTATCTGTTACGAGAGATAGCGTCTTAACATCTTCAACATTCACTGTGCTACTTTCGGGAAGTGTTCGTTTTACCAAGCCAGATAGAACCTTCCCGGGACCCACCTCTACAAAATGTGTGATACCGGTTTCCTCAATAGTATACAGTGTCTTTTCCCACTGGACGGGTTGTGTTATCTGCTGAAATAAGAGATGTTTAATATTGTCTATGTCTGTTGCAAGTTTGCCCGTCACATTCATCACGATATCCACTTGTGGCGGATGCAATGTCACCGAGTCAAGCACAGATTGAAACTTTTGTTGTGCAGGTGCCATCAGTGGCGAGTGAAACGCACCACTCACTGGCAAGGGACGACACCTTCTCTCTCCAATTTCGGCTTTAGCGAGCTCAACGATGTGATTGACTGCCGGGACTTCTCCAGAGATTACCAATTGCCCAGGACAGTTGTAATTGGCAATGTTCACAGTCCTTTCAGTGCTATCACAGAGTTGCTGCAATTGCTCCGTTTCCATTCCGAGGATTGCCGCCATTGTGCCTTGTTGTGTTTCACCTGCTTCCGCCATAAGACTCGCACGTGCGTGCACTAAGCGCAATGCATCTGAGAACGCAAGTACACCTGCCGCCACAAGTGCGGAATACTCACCTAAACTATGTCCGGCAACCACGTTGGGGACAACATCCTGTTCGTTTAAGGCTCGCAATGTGGCTACACTACAGGTTAAGATCGCAAGTTGTGTATTTTCCGTCTGCTTTAGTGTTTCTTCCGGTCCCTCAAAACAGAGTTGACTCAAGGTGTGTCCATCTTGCTTAGGTAGACTACGCCAAAAGGTGTCGGCTTCCTGAAAAACAGCCTCGACAATCGGAGAGGTTTTCGCTAACTCTGCCCCCATGCCTACCTGCTGTGAACCCTGTCCTGGAAAAATAAATGCCAAACGGTTATCAGTCATCAGTTTTAATCATCAACTCGTGCCTTAACAAAAGTATCTGTAGACGAGTTGATGTTTAAAGTTATCAGAGTTAAGAGTTATCAGTTGTCACGGGTCGGTAGAAGAGTGGTTTGATCGGATGAGAATCCTCTTTCACTGACTACCGCAGACTGAAAACTATAATCTTAGAAGTGTGCTTCCCCACGTCAAACCTGCGCCAAAAGTCACAAATAGGAGAAGATCTCCCGGTTTTGCGCGACCTTCGCGAATTGCTTCATCTAATGCTATGATGATCGTTGCTGCAGAGGTGTTACCGTATTTGTCAACATTGATATAAACCTTCTCTCGCGGCACACCGAGCCTATCTCCCACTGCTTCAATGATGCGAAGATTCGCTTGATGGGGGATTAAGAGATCGATCTCTTCTACGCTGACATCAGCCTCACGAAGCACGCGTTGAGCGGCTTCTGGCATGAGTCGGACACCTAATTTAAAGACTTCTCGTCCATTCATCTGGAGCTTGTCTAACTTCTGATCAATCGCTTCAGCGGTGACTGGCATTCTGGAACCGCCTGCGGGGATACCGAGAAGGTCGATGTCGGCGTAATCTCCGTCAGAGCCAATATAGGATGCGAGGATACCTTTGGGTTCGTCTGTGGCTTGCACAATAGCCGCGCCAGCACCGTCTCCAAAGAGGACACATGTGCTTCTATCGTTCCAGTCAATGATGTTGTTGAAGATCTCACCACCGATGACAAGAATGGTGTCGCATCGTCCAGATTTAATCATTCCGTCAGCTAAATCAAGTCCATAGAGGAAACCTGCGCATGCGGCAGATATATCCATTGCCGAAGCGTCCTTTGCACCGATACCTTTCTGGACATAGCACGCTGTTGAGGGAAAAAATGTGTCGGGCGTAACCGTCGCGACGAGAATCATGTCGATGTCAAGCGGATCAATATGTGCATTTTTAATAGCCCATCGTGCGGCATGAATACAGAGATCCGAGGTAGCGACATCCTCTTCAGCAATACGCCTCTCAACAATCCCTGTTCGTTGCTGAATCCATTCGTCAGTTGTATCAACCATTTTCTCGAGATCAAGGTTGGTAACAACCTGTTCAGGGAGATAAGACCCCGTTCCTGTGATGGCTGCATGTCGAAGTTGCGTCATTATGTCTCTCTTAAAATTTTTGGTGTTGTGGGCACCGCTTGCAGGTTTCCTATACTGAAATAGACAAGCCGAAACTTGCTGTAAAACATCTATGTTCGCTGATTTCTAAGAGATCTTTACTTATGCCTCGTCCGCGGATTTCAGCACGGGTCGCCCATTATAATGTCCACATTCGGAACAGACTCGGTGAGAAATAATCGTCTCCCCACAGTATGAACAGACACTTGTGGCTTTATCATAGAGCGCGTGATGGCTCCGCCGCGATCTTTTTTTCGCTTTTGACGTTTTCCGTTTTGGGTGTGCCATGGATTATCTCCTTTGTCTTATTTAAAGGTCGTGATTCGGGAATTGCTCCTAACAATTCAAAGATTTATTACAGTTTCAACTGCCCGCACGCCGCTGGCGAGGTTTAAAACCTCGCCAGCAAGGGTGCTGCGTAAGTCCTGATAATTTCAACTGTTATCCAACATTTTTGAAAGGACTGAAAATGGATTAGCGGCAGATACCGGGGTCTCACTCGTTAGCTCACAAGAGCATTCCGCCGTATTAAGTTCGGTGCCACATTCAGGACATAAACCTTTACAGGCTTCAGAACAAAGGGGCCATGCCGGTATTTCAAGGACAAGTGCCTGCCGGACATCTTCTGAAATATTTAACGTTTCTCCGTCATAGTATCGCTCCCCGTCTTCCTCCTGTTCCGAGGATTCGTTACCAATGGAGAATAACAGATCAAGTGTCGCCGTTAGGTCCACCTCAAAAGGATTAATACAGCGTCGACATTCTACCAAAAGCGTTGTGGTAATATCGGCTGTCACATAAATATTGTCGTCCTCTTGGCGAAAAAGAGTAGCTGTACATGACAGTGGATCGATAAATTTTGCCTCTTCATAAGTCAAATCAAGGGATGCGGACGGCACAACTGCTTCGTATTCCTTGAAGTCCTCATCTCGAAAGTCTTTCATATCGAACACTAACGTATTTCTTATGCCTTCCTTCATATTCAATCTCCCTCAACTATCTGTTAGAGACAGGCTTCAGGTTTCCCCTACCGTTACAGTCGAACGCCAAGGTCGGATAGGTGAGTCCCCTCGTCCCTACATTATGAATATCGGAACAACTTAGAAATCAACTTCTTCTTCAATTCTGATGAGTTGTGCTTCGTCTTTCACATCTTCAAGCGTGTAGATCTCAGCGAGCGCGGCTTTCATGTTCTTTTCGCGTGCTTTGTGTGTCAACATAACGAGTGACACCGTCTCCATACCGTGCGGATCTTTTTGAATGACGGAAGCGATACTAATCTGCCAATTCCCCAGAACAGTACCGATTTTCGCGAGAACTCCAGGACGGTCAGCAACAACAAAACGGAGGTAGTAGCGTGTCTCTATATCGTCAATAGAACATATCCCGACCTCTGCCTGTGAGCCGGCAAACCATGCGCGTGAAATCGGCGTGCTCACGCCTTGTTGCACAGATTTCGCGGCATCAATGATGTCAGCGACAACAGCACTCGCTGTTGGCATCTCACCGGCACCCTGTCCGTAAAAGAGCGTCGGACCGACTGCATCGCCAATGACACAAACCGCATTGAATGCACCGCCGACGTTCGCAAGCAAACTCCGCTCCGGCACGAGTGTCGGATGCACGCGTGCTTCCACACGATTCCCATCATTTAACTTCGCAATGGCGAGCAGCTTGATGACGTAACCGAGTTCGCGGGCGTATTGAATCTCTTTTTGGGTAATGTTTGTAATACCTTCGACATGGAATTGTGGGAGCGAGATGTTGCACCGATAGGCAAGGGCAATCAGAAGGATGAGTTTCTGCGCAGCGTCAATTCCTTCAACGTCAAGCGTTGGATCGGCTTCGGCATATCCCATGTCTTGTGCGGCTTTGAGGACTTCTGAAAAGTCCACCGCGCGCTCGTGCATTTCCGTCAAAATGTAGTTACACGTGCCGTTCACAATACCGTAAAGGGAGTGAATCTGGTTGCCTGCAAAACTCTCCTGAAGCGTTTTGATAATCGGGATGCCGCCTGCCGTGCTTGCTTCAAAATTAAGGCTAACTTGATGTTCGGAAGCCAGTTGAAACAGTTCACCACCGTGTTCAGCAAGGAGGGCTTTGTTTGCTGTGACGACATGTTTGCCGTTTTGGAGGGCGCGCTTGATGAGGGAATGCGCTTCCGTAACACCGCCGATAAGTTCGACAACGATATCGATATCCGGGTTGTCAACGACTTCCGCCGGGTCGGTCGTCAAACAATCTATAGGGAGCTCAACGCCTTGACGTGTTGCGGGTAGCGTCCGTTTCACTATTTTTTTTAGGCATAATTCTGTGCCACTATTTTTGGCGATGAGGGCGTTCTGATTTATCAGAATTTTGGAAACACCGGTGCCGACAGTACCCCATCCTAAGATGCCAACATTAATACACGACTTATCCACTACTCCAACTCCCTCCCTTCTTTACTATCTACCGTGCAGCTTGTCCATGCAACGCTTACAAACTAATATTGCGTATCAGAGATCGGGGCGACTGGATTCGAACCAGCGACCTCTTGAACCCCATTCAAGCGCGCTTCCGGGCTGCGCCACGCCCCGTTAACAAGATTAAATCTTTTTAATTGTACCACAAGTCACTATAGATGTCAAATAAAAAAGATTGCCCATTTCAGAAACCGCCGATTTGCATGAAACAAGCCGATCACCTCTATATCTGAGTCTGAAAGGACTGCTATCCGGTTATTCAAAGGGTTGTCCAATCTGGTATTTTCTGTAAAAAAATAAGGCGAGGTCTTCGTATCTCACAGGCACTTTAGGTACACGCAGAATGGGTCGTCTACGAAGACTCGCCTCCGTTTGCTATGAATATAAGACCTCTAAGCAAAACCCATCTCTTTCAGGTTTCTGAGGCTGATATCTAAACTTTCAAATGGGTCGCGTTCGTAGCAGGTATCTTGTTCGATAATATACCACTCGACCTCTGCGTAAATGCAAGCGGTCAGAATAGCTGTCCAATTAAGATTGCCTTCACCAATTTCCGCGAAGCGTTGTGTAGAGCCTTGCATCGCCATATCCTTGAGATGGATGATGTCAGCGCGTCCCCTTAACTCGCGAATCCACGCGGCTGGGTCGCCACCACCGTGCTGGATCCAATAAGTATCCAATTCACTTTTAAAATAATTCGGATCGCTTTCTGCATACAGAATCTCTAACCCGGTACGCCCGTTAAAGCGTTCCAACTCGAAACTATGATTGTGATAGGAGAAGGTCAACCCACCTTCGGCAAGGCGCGCTGCGACTTCGGATGCTTCCTTTGCGAATTTAGCGTACCCTTCAGCGGTTCGGTATTCACCGGGCAGTCCGCCGATTGCGGCGTGCTTACATCCCCAGAGTTGATGTTCATCAATAACGGATTGCGGTTCATCGCGCATCCTCTCGTAACTCGTATGTGTTGCGATGATACTGATGCCTTCACCATCAACAATGTTTTTCAGAGCAGTGGGTTCGATTGGACCAAGTGCTGAACATTGCACCGCCTCATATCCGAGTTGCCGAACTTTTTTCATCGTCTCCGCGATGTCAGCTTCGGTTTTGGTGAATTCCCTAACGGTATAAAGCTGCGCGGCAATTTGCTGCGCGGACAGTTCATTTTGTGTTGCCATAATATCTCCTTCTGTTTGGCATGTACTTTTTCTTGATTGGTAGTGTATCAAAAAAAAGTATAACGGTCAAGTTAATGTACACTAAAGTTTGGACAATTTGTTTCGATCGAAACATGTAGACGGATTTTCAGAAAAGCAAACGCTCATCGCCGCTTTTACGAAGAATTGATTTGCATATAAAAAACGGGTTTGGTAAACTTTAAGGTATGTTTAACTCTTTTTTCTTCGGTGGTAAAAGTCGAGGATCCTTTCGATTTTTCCGCCTCCTTCTTCATCTTCCAAATTTCGTCAAATTGGCGTGGCGACTGTTTATTGATGAACGCGTTCCGGTCTATCGGAAGGCGATTCTTGTGCTTGCCGAATTATTAGCTGTTATATTCGCTGTTGCGTACTTGCTGAATCCACTCGATTTTGATTTTCTCCCCATCCTTGGTCGTATTGACGATCTTATCGTTGGTGCTTTTGTGATTCTTGTGCCGGGGGCATGGCTTTTTATTCGTCTCTGTCCAGAGCACATTGTCCGTGAACATGTAGATCGAATTTCGCGTAAAGAGTGAAAGAAGGTCATCAGACACGAAGCATTTTTTAGATACCCGTTTTTTTTTGAACTTTTTTGCAACTTTATTTTCCAATAGGTGTGTCTTTAGGACATAAATACAAAAAAATAAAAATGGTTTCGGTCCGCCTCCGAGAGCGGAACCATCCCTGAACTATATTGGAGGTTTTATATCATGTTCAGACTTGGAACCAAATTTCAAATTCCAGTAAGAGTGCTTTTGGTGTTAGTGGCACTCATCGTCGCGGCGGCACTTGTCATTGACCGAGGGACAGATGAGTTTACATTACAAACCGCAATCGGACAAACGAACGACACACTTGAAAAATCGGAAGATTTTCTGCACTTAGAACGAGCGAATCAAGCGTTTATTGACTTAGTAGCACAGACGCGACCTGCTGTCGTACAAATTACAACGAAAATGAGACAAAATAGGCGCGAGGAACCACGAAGAGAACAGATGTCGCCCGAAGAGGAGGACCAGCTTAGACGCTTTTTCGGGGATGAGTTTTTCAGACGCTTTTTTAGAGAACAGGTGCCGCAGGACAGGAATCCTGAACCCCTTAAAGGTATCGGCTCTGGGGTGATTGTCAGTGATGATGGTTATATCCTTACCAATAACCATGTCATTGAAGGCACCGATGAAATTAAAGTTACCTTAGCAAACCAGAAAGAATATCAGGCGAAACTTGTTGGACGAGATGCCGCCGGAACCAAGGTCGGTGGTACTGACTTGGCACTTCTGAAAATTGATGCTGAAGGACTTCCTATGCTTCGATTCGGCGACTCGGACGCGCTTGAGGTTGGTGAATGGGTTATAGCAATCGGTAATCCGCTTAATTTCTCACAAACTGTAACGCGCGGTATTGTGAGTGCAAAGGGACGGACAAGGTTTAGCGGCATTCAATACGGTAACTTCATTCAAACGGATGCTCCTATTAACCGCGGAAACAGCGGCGGTGCCCTCATAAACATCCGCGGCGAATTAGTGGGTATTAATACGCTAATTGCCACCAGCGGTTTTACCATGGGAAATATCGGTCTCGGCTTTGCTGTTCCGAGTAATACGGCACAACAGGTCTTGCCACAACTTGTTAAACACGGTAAGGTAGAACGCGCTTGGCTCGGCATTAGTATGGAAAATGTTAATCAGGAATTGACAGAAAAATTAAACTTTGACGCGCCGCGCGGTGCCCACGTCACAGCAGTTGGTAAAGGCAGTCCTGCTGAAAAAGGTGGCATTCAGCCTGAAGACGTTATTGTTGAATTTAATGGTGAAGCAGTCCAAGATATATATCATCTGACGCTTCTTGTGGGTGCAGCGGAGATAGGCAAGTCTGTTGATCTGACTGTCCTCCGAGAGGGCAATCGGGAAGAACAGTTAACTGTTAAATTAGAGAAACGCACAGAAGAAGTTCTTACGAGACTCACCGAGGAACAACAGGAATTCTTTGCAGGTTTTCAGGTGCAAAACCTGACTCCGTTGTATGCTGAGGAATACGGTTATGCGTCGGATGAAAAAGGTGTGATTGTCAGGGGTGTTGAACGCGACAGTGATGCGGCGAGGCAGGGTATCAGACCGGGATCCCTCGTTCAAGAAATGGAATGGAGACCGATTGATGACCTTGAGACCTATTCACGTCTTGTGAATCAATTGAAGCAAGAAAAGAAAGAACAGGTGCTCTTCTATGTCAAATCGCCTCACGGACAGGGTGGTGGGTATGTTACAGTAAAGATTCCCACACCTGACCGGTAATTGGGGCAGCGAGTTCTACTTGATTGTGGAATTTGCGAGTTAAAACTTGACGGATAGTTGTTTTTGTGGTATACTGCCCGAAAACAACTATCCGTCATCATATTAAGAGGTTCAGATTGGAAATGAAAGCACAACGGGTCGTTTGGCCTGATCGCGCTAAAGTTGAGGTTGAAACGTTCGCGTTACCGCCTGTCGGAGATGATGAAGTACTTGTCGCTACGGAATGCACACTCATCAGTCCCGGCACGGAGCGAGCGTTTTTGTTAGGACTCCCAAATGCCCAAGGAAGATACCCATCCCGCCCGGGTTACAGTAATATCGGCAGGGTGATAGAGGTCGGCAAAGCAGTCGCCGACTGTGAAATAGGGGATCGCGTTGCTTCGACCCAAGGACATACAAGCCATTTTGTGACTTCACCGAGTCGTTTGTTGAAGGTGGCATCGCCTGATGTTCCGGCTGAAGAAACCGTCTTTTTTAACCTTGGTGCGATTGCATTGCAAGGGGTTCGGAAGGCGCGAATCGAATTGGGTGAAGCGACGTTGGTCTTGGGACAAGGACTTATCGGTTTGTTGGCAATGCAGCTCTCAAAACTGAGTGGTGCACTGCCAGTCATTGCCGCAGACCTCACCGATAGCCGTCTTGACCTCTCTAAACGTGTGGGAGCGGACTACACCTTCAACCCTGAAGATGCCGATTTCTCCGAACAATTGGGTAACCTTACGGAAGGTAGTGGTCCCGCAGTTGTTATTGAGGCAACTGGACACCCGGATGCGATTAGTACCGCTTTGGATGTCGCGGGCAGAGATGCACGGGTGGTACTTCTGGCAAGTACCCGCGGCGAGACACCGAGTGTGAACTTCTATCGGGATGTACACAAAAAAGGTCTTATTCTTTATGGGGCGCACAATTCTATCCGCCCGCGTCAAGAGTCGTCACCGAACTTCTGGACACTTGAAGATGACAGTGTATTACTGTTATCGCTCATTACACATAAGCGTTTCGACGTTTCTCCATTGATTAGTCACCGCGTCCCTGGAGAAGACGCACCGAAGGCATATCAACTTCTTATGGAATGGAACCCTGGCTTACTTGGTGTCGTTCTTCAATGGAACAACAGCATGTAGGCACGAATCTGCAAGGAAAAAATGGCACGCGAATATCCGATTGAAAACGTACGCAACATCGGCATTGCAGCCCACATTGATGCCGGCAAAACGACCACAACCGAACGGATCCTGTTCTATACCGGTAAAAAGCATAAGATCGGTGCAGTAGATGATGGGACCGCTGAGATGGATTGGATGGTCCAAGAGCGAGAACGCGGTGTTACGATTACCGCTGCTGCAACAACCTGTTTCTGGCGAGAACACGCAATTCACCTTATTGACACACCCGGACATGTTGATTTCACGGTAGAAGTGGAACGCTCCTTACGGGTTTTGGATGGGGCTATCGCGCTTTTCTGCGCTGTTGGTGGGGTGGAACCGCAGTCGGAAACTGTCTGGCATCAAGCGGAACGCTATAATGTTCCACGCATCGTTTTCGTTAATAAAATGGATAGGGTTGGCGCGAATTTCGCACGCGTTCTGGAGATGATGAAAGAACAATTGGGGGCAAACCCGCTCCCGCTCCAATTACCGATGGGCGAAGGTGCCGATTTCTCAGGCGTTATTGATCTACTAACACAAAAAGCGATGCGCTGGGATGATTCCGATCTCGGACAGACTTATGTAGAGGTAGAGATCCCACCTGAATTTCAGGATGAAGTGGCATTGGCGCGGGAAACGCTTTTTGAGAGTGTTGCTGTTGAAGATGAAACCCTGCTCGAAAAATACTTGGGCGGTGAAGAGATAACCCACGATGAGTTGTTACGGGTTATCCGTGCAACGACGCTAAGTGGAACATTAATTCCCGTACTGTGCGGAAGCTCCTTGAAAAATCAGGGTGTTCAACCACTGCTTGATGCAGTCATCGATTTTTTGCCATCCCCCGTTGAGGTGCCACCTATAGAAGGGACTGTCCCAAATTCCGCCTCTAACAGCGCACGTTCCAAGCGTGCTGAAGATACGTCCGCCGAATCGGATAAAGTAACACGTCTCGCAGACGACACTGCCCCGTTCTCGGCGTTAGCGTTTAAAGTAGCAAGTCATCCGACAGTGGATAAACTCGTTTACTGTCGAGTCTATTCAGGTGTGCTCAAGCGTGGAGAGGCTATCTACAACGTCCGTTCTGAAAAACGGGAACGCACGAATCGCATCTTACAGATGCACGCCAACAAAGAGGCAGTGTGTGATGCGGCTTACGCCGGTGATATTGTTGCCCTCGTCGGGCTTAAGGATACCAAGACCGGAGATACTATCACCGATCCAAAGGAGCCTCTTCTGCTGGAGTCCATCACTTTCCCGGAACCTGTCATCTCCGTTGCTATTGAGCCTGAGCGCGCAAGCGATGCTGATGCATTGGAGGAAACGCTTGAAAAATTGATGGATGAAGATCCAACGTTCACTGTAGGGATTGACAAGGAGACTGGACAGCGGATTATTTCTGGCATGGGTGAGCTGCATTTAGAGATTCTCGCAGACCGGATGATACGCGAATTCGGAGTCAATGCTCGGGTGAGCAAACTTCAGGTGGCGTATCGTGAGACCATCAGTAGTTTTGCGGAGGCTCAGGGTACACACATCCATAAAACAGATGAAGAGGGCATCTATGGCGATGTACTACTGACAGTTGAGCCGTTGGAACGTGGCGAGGGGTTTCAGTTTGAGGACAACACGGACGAGACACAAATCCCACGACAGTATATCCCGTTTATTGAGAAGGCGTTGGAAGGCGCGATGGGGACAGGTCCCCGCATTGGATACCCGATGCAAGACGTGAAGGTGACGCTTACAGGCGGTTCCTATCATCCAACGGATTCTTCGGAGGTGGCATTTGAAGCGGCAGCGATATTGGCGTTTGAAAACGCAACCAGAAAGGCGAACCCTTTGCTCTTAGAACCAATTATGCGGATGCACATCACTGCCCCCGATGAATATATCGGTAAGGTCATCGGAGATCTCAACGCACGCAGGGCACAGATTAACGAGAGCACAACACAGGACCCATCTACTACCGGACACGCCTCACAGTTAACACAAAGTGTTATCAGCACCTTTATTCCATTGTCAGAGACGTTTCAGTACACGACGCGGCTCCGATCAATGACCCAGGGACGTGGTGCGTTCACATTAGAATTTTCACATTATGAGGTGGTCCCAGAGTCGCTTGCACCGGGTGCCAAGCCCATCAGTATGGCTTAGACACCGGTTAACGCCCGTATGCTTTCATTACTTTTTGTAGTTCCGCCAATGGAATGGCGTACATTGTTCTACCTTTGCGTCCTGTGGTTGTCGTTGCCATTGTCATCGAATTGACGATAGCCTCTTCTGTGGCTTCAATAACCGCTTGAAACAGCGAACTTAAGCGTCTATTGACGAGCATTTGGATTTGAAAGGTACCGGTTTCAGTACCGCTTGAAAAGATATTTGCGGTGGAAAATGCGATGACGAATTCACCGCTACCGTCTGTACTCGGTGTACCTGTGCGGGCAAGTCCGTGTGTTGCGCGGATCGCTAATTGCTTCAGTTGACGGTGTGTTAACGGGGCATCCGTCGCGATGACAATGATGAACGAGCCGTCTCTGGTCGGTTTTGGTGGGGACCCGGTAATTTCCCTACCAACAGGAACGCCGTCGATTCGCAACTGATGGCGCCGCCCGCCATTGGAATTAACAAGTACACCGACTGTCCACCCGCCTTGCTCCTCAGGCAGAACGCGGGAGGCGGTTCCGATGCCAGCTTTGAAACCGTAACATCGCATTCCTGTACCGCCACCAACACTTCCCTCGGTTACGGGACCGTCGGTGGCGTTCTTAATGGCTTCAATTGCGTGCTGTGCTGTAACATGGAGGCCACTAATGTCGTTCAAACCGCCATCATAGCACTCCGCTACAATTGGCAGCACAATGTTGTTATTCGGATACCGCTCCACAATGTAGCGCACAACGCCGTCATGGACTGCCCCAACACTGAGTGTATTTGTGAGCATAATGGGAGATTCAATCCATCCTGCTTGATTAATACGGGCGATGCCGGTTGCTTCACCGTTGCCGTGGATAGTATATGCTGCGCCGAACAGACGTGCTGTCCAAATGTCGTCACTCGGAAGGATAGCGGTAACACCGGTGCGAATTGAATCGCCTTCATTCAGCGTGACGTGTCCGACCTTCACCCCCACCACGTCAGTGATGGCATTGTGTGTACCGGTTGCGAGGCTACCGATCTGAATGCCGATATCGCGTGCCCGTGCGCGGATATCTGAGTCTGTAGATTCAATGTTAACACTGTATATAGAAGAACATGCCCAAAAAATACCTGTGAAAACAACGAGAATCAACAATTTCATGTTGCGCGGGATCTCAGCGTCTCGTATTCTTTTTAATAATGTCTTCATTGTTCCAATTGTTTCCTATAGATTTTGCGAATTTGGTTAAAAATGGTGATGTACCTTGGTAACCGGTAGTCCGGGTAACTCCACTCCCAGGGTTGAAATGTCTTGCGATGGAAGCGGAGCGTGATTTCGGCATAAATGCCATCGCTGAGGTAGATGCGGTGTGCGTGATCCTTCGTTGATGCGAGCACTAATTTTGCCAAGCAGATGTAACCCACATCTAAATTGACGCGCCGTGCGTCACCTGTAGCGGTTCTTACGGCGAAGGCTTGCTCCACTTTATTTGTGAATAACTTCATCTCCGCGAGTGTACCGCCGTCAATGAGCTTTTCAAAACTGATAAACTGCCGTTGAATATCTGGTCCCATCTCGGTTTCATAATAAGTCGTGCTGGTGAAAGGCAATAGTTCGCTTGTGAAATCAATGGGACCGAGACGCTGTGTCAACTCCGCATAGACGGTTGACAAGAGGTCGGGGTCCACAGTCAGCACACCTATAATGGCTTTAACAGGTTGCGGCATTGTAATTGTTCCCATGGGGTCCTCTGTAACGAAAAGGGAATCGGGAATCGGAGTGTTTTCGTCTTTTTCTGAAAAAACTTGACTTTTGTTTCTCTTTTTGGTATAATTATAGTATCGTGTTGGCAGGCGTGTCAAGCGTAGTCACTCGGCTATGTGCCTGCCTCTCACTTGACAGGGGATAAATACACGATACACGATAGCCAATGCAGTCTATAAAATGCATAAGAAATTGTTCAAAACACACCCTTTGCTGAAGTATACCAGACCGGATGCGACTTGTCAATGTTTTGTTTCATGTCCGGTGTATAGCATATCTGTCGCAAACTATAAAGTCTGCGCTACATTTATCAAACTCACATTTATTCTCGCATGAACTTAAAAAATTGCTGATTCAAACGTAATAAAGTGAAAAAAATTTTGGTTAAGTCGCAAAAAATGTAATTTTTTCAATTTTTTTCTTGACTTTTCCCGAATTATAATATATAATATTCTGTTATGCTGTGTCACCATATTAAGACGGAAAAAGCAGCTGGGAAGCGGGCTTTTTCAAAAGTCTATTTATCAGCTCAAGCTGCATAACCACCGCCAAATAGGGAGACTTCATTCAGTGAACAAAAATCCCAGCCAGAAAAATAAGAGAACGTCTTTTGCCAAAACGCAGGTTCGGACCCCACTCCCGAATCTCATTGAGACCCAAAAGCTTGCGTATGATGCCTTCTTAAAACGAGATGTCCCACCCACCGAACGTTCAGAAACGGGCCTCCAAGCCGTGTTTAAAGAAGTGTTTCCGATTTACGACTTTTCGGAGGTCAATAGTCTTGAATTCGTCAGTTACAGCCTTGGCGCACCGAAATATACGCTTCAAGAATGTGTTGCACGCGGTGTAACGTACCAAGTATCCCTCACCGCACGTATCATGCTTGTTGTGCGTGAAGCAGACTCAGATGCTGATGAACCGCACGTCGTGGATATCCGGGAATCCGATGTCTATCTTGGCGAAGTCCCTCTAATGACCGAAAATGGTAGTTTTATTGTCAACGGCAGTGAACGTGTCATCGTGAGCCAGCTGCATCGTTCACCGGGTGTTATTTTCCTTGAAAAATCATTACCAACCGGACGGCGCACCCCGACTGCCCAGATTATCCCCTATCGAGGCGCATGGGTTGAATTTGAAATAGACACGAAAGATCAGATTTATGTGCGTATTGACAAGCGTAGAAAACTGCCTGCCACCGTATTACTTCGCGCACTTGGGTGGGATTCAGACGCAGATATTCTAAAACTCTTTGCTAAAACAGAACGGCTCGTGCTTGCTGGGTGGCGTGTTATCGATGTAGAAGGACCGGTGAAGCAAGTCAAAGCTGGTGATCTGTTGGATGCTGCGGACTTTCGGCAGGCAAGCAAAGACTATCCTGATCTTGAGGTGGAGAATTGTTATCGCGTTACTGAAGTAACCGATGAAGACTGCCCGTTAGAGATTGGGCAGGAGGTTACATCTAAAGAACGTACGAGCCTCCGCAGAAAATGGAAAGGCTTTGAAACCGAGCTTTTCCGACGTGTCATTGATACGCATGACAGTGCCTGTGAACTTGCACCCGAACAATTACTAACGGATTCAGAATACCAAGAAGCGCGTTCTCGCTACGGTAGGAAAGCCTTTACAGCTGAACAGATAGCTCAAGACGCTCAGGAGAGTGTTGGTAGAGTCTGTGCTGAAGACATCATCCACCCGGAAACTGGTGAAGTGCTCCTCACAGCAAATACGTTGCTCACTGAAACAGAATTGGAACGGCTCACGGAGGCTGGTGTTGAAGCACTCACAGTTTTAGACGCAGAGGATTGCCAGCATATCCGGTTTCTACGGAATACATTAGAGCGGGACCGACAGGCAGATTACGAAGAGCCATATACTTTGCAAGATGCTGCACTGCTTACAATCTTTCGCACGCTGAGACCCGGAGACCCCGCTGGTATAGAGAACGCTCGTAAACATCTTGCGTGGCTACTCTTTGATGCGCATCGGTACGATTTAGGTGTCGTTGGGCGCTATAAACTTAATCGAAAATTTCAGGATATCCCCATTTACGGGGAGCCACCGGAAGAGACCTTTCGTACGCTCCGTCCAGAAGATATTGCGGCTACGGTGGATTACCTTCTTAAAGTTCACAATGGACTTGTCCAGAAAGATGACCTTGACCATCTCGGCAACCGCCGCGTGCGTGTTATCGGTGAACTGCTCGAAAACCAATTCCGAATGGGATTGTTCCAGATTCGCAGAACGACGCGCGAAAGGTTGAGTACGAACAACGATATCGCTAAAGTCGTTCCGTCTTCACTGGTAAATCCGAAACCTCTGATGATGGCACTCCGCGAATTCTTCGGTTCAAACCAGTTGTCGCAATTCATGCAACAGATTAATCCGCTTGATGAATTGACGCACAAACGCCGTATCTCAGCGATCGGTCCAGGTGGACTCCACCGAGATAGGGCGACAGCTGCCGTTCGGGACGTACACCCTACGCACTATGGGCGTGTTTGTCCTCTGGAAACACCCGAAGGTCCGTCAATCGGTCTCATTGTTTCTTTGGCTTGTTATGGGCGGATCAATCCCTATGGTTTTATAGAAACGCCCTATCACAAGGTTGAGGAAGGTTCAAAAGTAGGTTCAGTAGAGTATCTCACAGCGGATAGAGAAGACACAGCTTACATCGCTGCAAAGGCGGCACCGCGTGCCGTGTCCCAAGCTGCAGAAGGTAATTCGGAGCAGATCCTACCCGTCCGTAGTGGAGAGGATATCCTGTCACTTCCGATGGAAAAAGTGGATTATATCGGTGTCTCTCCACAACAGATCGTTGGGATTTCCGCCGCGCTTGTTCCATTTCTGGAGCATGAGGATGCAAACCGCGCGTTGATGGGTGCGAACCACCAACGCCAAGCTGTACCGCTCATCAGTCCGGAAGCACCGCTCGTAGGAACAGGCATGGAAGCACCGGCTGCATTGTATTCAGGTGCACTTATTACTGCGGCCCGTGCTGGCACCGTCACAAGTGTCTCGGCTGACGAAATCCTCATCCATACAGGTGAAGCACTTCACGCGGATAAGGGTGAAAACACCTTCAGTGAGATGGGCTACGATGTTTACAAACTCCAGACGTTCAAGCGGAGTAACAGTGGTACCTGTATCCACCAACGTCCCATCGTTGCGGTGGGTGATAAGGTTGAAGCCGAACAGGTTATTGCGGATGGCACATCCACAGAAGATGGCGAACTTGCTCTTGGACGGAATATCCTCTGCGCTTACATGCCATGGGGCGGTCATAACTATGAAGACTCTATCCTGATAAGTGAATCACTCATCAAGGAAGATACATTCACCTCTATCCACATTGAGGAATTTGAGGTGGAGGCGCGCGAAACGAAAGTGGGTCCAGAAGAAATTACCCGTGACATTCCGAATGTTAGCGAGCAGCGACTCACACAACTTGATGAAGAGGGTATTATTCGCGTTGGTAGTGTTGTTGGCGCAGGCAGTATCTTAGTCGGAAAAATTACACCGAAAGGTGAAAGCGAATATGGGCCAGAGGAAAAACTCTTACGCGCAATCTTTGGCGAAAAAGTCAAAGAGGTAAGGGATGCTTCGACTTACGTTCGCCCCGGCGTTGAGGGTGTCGTCATTGATGTAAAGGTATTTTCCCGTAAGCCAGATGGCGCGTCCCGTCGTGGAAATTGGTCGCAAGGTGACGCAAACGTGTCGATGGCTGATAACTTGCGATACGAATCGAAACGCAAGGAAGTTGAAGAGACCTGGCGCAAGCAGATCGCTTCTATCCGCCGTCGAAAAACTGAGGAAATTCACAAAACACTTATAGGGTGTGAACTTGCTGATTCGCTTTACACAGTTAATGGTGTTAGCGGTAGTCCCGATGCCAAACCCTTTGCTAACGCTGGTGATACCTTGACAGCTGAGGTTTTAGATGCCTACGTCTCGGGTTTCACAGCGGATGAATATCATATAGTGACTGAGGATACAGCCTCCGAGGCTTTTATCGCTGAAGCGTGCTATAAAGTGACGAACGTCCCTGATCCAGTTCCTACTATTGTGGTTCATCCTCTGGATTCTTCAACTGAGGAACCGATAACTCCCGATAGTGATGAAAGTGAGAATGGTGAACCCGGAGCAGGGTCTACGATTTCACTCTCGGAAACCCTCAGTGCAGTGCAGGTATATCTTAGCAAAGTGTGTGAACCACTTATAGAGGATACCGAACCCCTTTCACAAGAAGAGGAGCCTTTAAACGAAGAGATCGCGGATGCTAATGTTGTGCTTCGCGGTTATAACGGAAATGTCGTTGCTATTGTCCTATGTGCAGATACAGACACTGGCGACGAATATATTGAAGGTGGCCCCCTTTCTGAACGTCTTTCGGAAATGCTTGTTGCTACGGACGCACGATTCGGTATATTGGTAACCGGTGCGGACTCAGAACCTGATAACTGGCACTTTTATGGACTGGTAGGCGACACCGTGTTACAACCCTGCGATCGTTCCGAGTTTGAAATCGGCGTTACTGCTCAACTTGAAGCAGCCGGATGTCCTGTCGTGGAAACACAAAGACTAACGCAGGAGGAGTGGGAGAACTTTAGTGAAACTTACAAGGATTTAGAAGTCGAGTTATTTTGGGACATTAAGGAAGTCTTTGATCCAGCCTGTTCATTGATTGAAGGACAAGAGATCACCGATGTCGATTATCAACAGGTATTTAAAGATTTTCCAGCGCGACCTATACAAGCGGGCCAGCGACTTACTCCAAATGAGTTAGAGTCCCTCACTAAAACGACTAAACACCTGAAGACCGATAACATTTGGCACATTACCGCCGTTTTTGATCCAAAGTGTACGCTGTCTGTTGGCGACGATGTTTCCGATGCTGATTATCAGGAAGCACTCAAATCATGTAGTTTGTCCGTTACGGACATCCATGTAACCAACGCCGATGCTAAAGAACACATCCAACGTGTTGAAGAGATGGCACAAGGCAGAATAACCACTTATACTGAGGAGAAGGATCGGGCACTTCAGCAGTTAGACATGGGTGACGAGTTAAAACCGGGCGTTATCAAACGTGTCAAGGTTTATGTTGCCAGCAAACGACCAATTTCAGTCGGAGATAAGATGGCGGGTCGTTACGGTAACAAAGGCGTTGTTGCTAAAATTTTACCCGTTGAGGATATGCCCTACCTTCCTGATGGTACGCCAGTTGAGTTAGTCCTGAACCCCCTGGGTGTGCCCTCTCGAATGAACGTCGGTCAGATCTTGGAAATCCACCTCGGATGGGCGTGCCATGAACTCGGCATCTGGGCGGAATCCCCTGTGTTTGACGGTGCGACAGAGGCAGAAATCTTTGAGATGCTTGGCAAAACCGATCTCCCCGAACGTAGTAAACAGACGGGTAAGAGCATCCTCTTTGATGGTAGGAGCGGTGAACCGTTTGCCCAAGAAGTGACGGTTGGATACGTTTATTTCCTGAAGCTGAATCACCTTGTTGCTGATAAGATGCATGCTCGCTCTACTGGGCCTTACTCTCTCGTTACACAGCAGCCATTAGGTGGTAAGGCACAACATGGTGGGCAACGTCTCGGTGAGATGGAAGTCTGGGCATTGGAGGCTTATGGCGCAGCACATACACTCCAGGAAATGCTTACACTCAAATCAGATGATGTTCTCGGCAGAAGGGAAATCTATGAGTCCGTTGTGAAGGGGCTAAATCCTGACCCACCCGGTACACCAGAATCGTTCAAAGTCTTGGTCCGTGAACTCCAAACCCTCGGACTCCATGTGTCTCTTGACAAGGATGAAGAATAGCGTATTGGCTATCGGCTATCGGCTATCGGTTAAGAGACGTTTGGTTAATCTGATACCTCTTAACTGACTGCCGAAAGGTTTTTCGCAGAAAAACCGCCCCGATTGCCGACGGCAAGGAGAAAAAATGAATACTGCATTTGACAGCATCTCCATAAAGATAGCCTCGCCTGATCAGATTAAAGATGAGGCGAAGCAGACCAGTTGTAGACGTCGAAATCCCTCCCAAGCAACAGATGGCCCCTTTATCTGTCCTGAGAAAGGGACGTGTAGCTGCGGTGAGGTTAAGAAAGCAGAAACTATTAACTACCGCTCCTTTCGTCCTGAACCGGAAGGTCTCTTTTGTGAGGCTATCTTTGGTCCCCAAAAGGACTGGGAGTGTAACTGCGGTAAGTATAAACGGATTAAACATAAGGGGATGATATGTGACCGCTGTGGTGTCGAAATCACGCAACAGCGCGTTCGTAGAGACCGACTTGGTTATATCCAACTCGCCGCGCCTGTTTCTCATATATGGTACTTCAAAGGTATTCCGTCTCGTATTGGTACTTTCTGTGAACTCTCTTCACGTGATGTTGAACGTGTGCTCTATTTTGAGGGATTTATTGTCGTTGAGGTGACCGACCCTGATTGCCCACTTGAACCTGGGCAGGTGTTAACTGAGATTGAGTATATTGAACACAGCAACAAGTACTGGGGCGGGTTTCGTGCTGGCACCGGTGCGGAAGTCATTCGCGAAATTCTGAGTGGTATTGATCTTGAAGAGGAAAAAAAGAAGTTAACCGAGGCATTAGAGGAAACGACGAGCCACCAGAAAAAACTTAAGATCGCCAAACAGCTGAAACAGATGGCTGACTTTGCGGAAGTGGGGCAACGACCTGAATGGATGATTTTGGATGTTATTCCGGTCATTCCGCCAGATTTACGCCCTCTCGTTCCACTGGAAGGCGGACGTTTTGCTACCAGTGATCTCAACGATCTGTATCGCCGGGTTATCAATCGGAACAACCGACTGCGCAAGCTTATACAGCTTCGTTCTCCGGAGGTGATCCTCCGAAATGAGAAGCGGATGCTGCAGGAGGCGGTAGATGCTTTCTTTGATAATGGACGGCACGGTAGACGTGTCACCGGTCCGGGTAACCGCCCCCTCAAATCCCTTGCCGATGTTCTCAAAGGTAAGATTGGACGGTTCCGTCAAAATCTTCTCGGCAAACGAGTTGACTATTCTGGGCGTAGTGTCATCGTTGTTGGACCCGAATTGGGGTTGCATCAATGTGGAATCCCAAAACGCATGGCAGTGGAGTTGTTTAAGCCATTCATTATTGAGCGGCTCCAAGCTTATGGGTATACGCAAACAATTAAGCGGGCAAAACACATCGCTGAACACGTTGACTCGAATTCACCTGTTTGGGAAGTGGTGGAGGAAGTAATTGCGGATCACCCGGTCTTACTCAATCGCCCGCCAACGTTGCACCGACTCGGCATTCAGGCTTTTCTACCTGTTTTGGTAGAGGGCAAGTCAATCAGAATTCCGCCGCTTGTTTGTAAGGCGTTCAACGCCGACTTTGATGGCGATCAAATGGCAGTTCATGTGCCACTCACCGTGGAAGCGCAGGCTGAGGCAAAATTGTTGATGCTCAGTAGCCATAATATCCTCAAACCCTCACACGGGGATCCTGTTACTGTTCCGGAACTTGACATGGTCCTCGGCCCCAGTTTCCTGACAAAGGTGTTGCCAGAGCACGCAGCGGATGCAGCACTTCTGCATGATGCTTACACAACAAGGGATCCCGCAGCTTTTGAGGCACTCCGTGAAAAGTCGTGGTTCCATCGTCACTACGCACACCCAGAAGAGGTACTTACCGCGCATGCAGCGGGGCAACTTAAACTGCACGACAGCATCCAGCTCTTCTGTGCACCTAATGGAAATGGAAAAACCACGGAACCAATTCTCACGACAGTGGGTAGGGTTATTTTTAACGAAGTGCTGCCGTCTGAATTAGAATGGGAAGACGAACATTCCCAACAGCATATTCCGTTCTTCAATGCGGAAGCCGGGGGCAGGCAATTATCTGACCTGATCCATCGCTGTTTTAACGAATTGGGTACACGCGCCACAACTGAAGTCCTTGAGAAGGTACAAAAGCTCGCTTTTGAGTATGCAACGTTGAGTGGCATTTCGCCTGGCATCATGGACTATATCACACCAGACAACCGAGACAAACTGGTGAATGATGCCCAGACGCAAATTGATTCCATCCTTGAAGGTGTAGCAACGACCGAACGCGAGGAGCACGAAAACGAACAGATTCGTATCTGGCTGAAGGCAATTACGGAAGTTGAGAATGAGATGTTCAACACCTTGCCCGAACTGGAGACATCGCTCGTTGAGCGTGGGGATCCGAGAAAAATTCATCCGTATGTCAATCCTGATGGGTCAGAGATAAGTGATAGAAAGGTGGAAGGTTTCAGCCCGGTACATATCATGGCGGATAGTGGTGCGCGTGCACGGAAAAATCCATTTACCCAAATCAGTGCCGTTATTGGGTTAAAGGCGAAGCAAAGCGGCGAAATCCTCATTCCGCCGATCACTTCCTCTTATCGTGAAGGTTTGGATGTACTCGACTATTTTAACTCTACCTATGGGTCCCGCAAAGGTCTCGTGGACACGGCGATGAAGACGGCTGCGTCCGGATACCTTACTCGGAAACTTGTGGATGTCGCTCAAGACGTTCGCGTTACCGTTGAAGATTGCGGCACGTTGAACAACATTCAAAAGTTCGCAACGGAAGGTGGGGAGCTTGCCTTTAAGATCAGTGGGCGTACTGCCGCCGAAGACATCGTCACCCCAGAGAACGGTGACGTACTTGTTCCAGCGGGAACCATCATATCTACACAGCATGCTGAGAAGATTGATGAACTTGACGTGAGAGTGGTGAAGGTACGTTCCGTGCTCACCTGCCAAGCCGACGAAGGGGTTTGCGCTAAATGTTATGGTAACGATCTAACGACGAATGACCTTGTTAACGTTGGTGAGGCAGTCGGCATCATCGCAGCGCAATCCATTGGTGAACCCGGTACGCAGCTTACCATGCGGACGTTCCATACTGGAGGCGCTGTTGAGGAGGTTGCGGAAGTCCGTCAGCGCAGAATTTTGTCCAAAGCCAACGGCACCGTGCATTTCCGAGATTTCCAACCCGGACGGACAGTCGAGAAAGAGGGCGGACTCTGGATAGCTATTGAAAACAGAGCAAACCTTGATGGCCCCGCCTACAAGGTGCAACAGGTCAATCACCCGCACTGTCAATTGCGTGAAGGCGAACTGCTCAGTGAAAAGCAGTATACGGAAAACGCGGAACGCTATAAAGGCTTTGATACGAAGACGTGGCTGTATGAGGTTACAGAGGTCTTAGATGATGACTGCAATTTGAGGGTAGGTCAGCGGCTGTCACAGGCAGAGTACGTCAAAGCGCAGATGGAATACGGTTTCCAGAGGTTTGTAACGCCAAAATACCGCGTGACACAGGTGCAACATCCTAAACTCTCCCTGACCGCTGGCACTGAGCTTACTGAGGAAGAGATAGAGCAATTGAAAGCGGATACCCGTCAGGGGATTGAGGGGGAATGGCACTACTTGGATGCTGAAACAGGCGAGCGTATTGCTGTTGAAAATCTTACAGCAACCCAAGGTAATGCTTCCGCTGAACCCACTGATGACGCTGAAAACGAAGCTTCCGATGCGGATACCGCCAACGCCTCCGGGCGAGATGCAAGTTTCAATCGTGTCTATTGTATAACCGAGATAGACAAGAAGACAAGCAAAGACTTCGGGTTTAAGGTAGGAGACGAAGTTGAGCCAGAGAAAATCGCGCCATTGCTGAATCCGTTTGAAGTGGATACAAAGCCTGTTTACGTTGTCAATACAGAAGTTGGCGAATTTGCTGTCGGACAGACGTTAACGGCGCGTGAGTACGAAGATGCTCGCACGGAATATCAGCAACTTGAACGCGCATTTAAAGTTGAGAAGCAGGATGTTGAAAGACACTATGTGACGGCTGTGTATCACTCTGAATGCCCCCTTGAAGTTGACGAAGAGTTAAGCGGACAAGCCTTAACACAGGCACGTAGGCGTTTTACGGGTTTCGATGCCCAAAAATTGCGGCACCGAATAACACAGGTCCACCATCCTGATTGCCCACTCAAACCAGGGGATCTGATTAGTGAGAGCGAAGTAAAACAGTTTGGTGAGAGTTACCCAGGGTTTATCACGTCTCAGCGTACGAATACTGTAGGTAGTTTTGAAGTGGAACGCTTATACCGTGTTACGGCTGTCAATCATCCTGACTGTCCATTAGAAGTTGGCGAGCTTTTGACGCAAAAGGAATCATCCGCAAACCGCCGACAGTACAAAGGATTAGAAGTTTCACGTCATTATGAAGTGACACAGATTGATGACGGTACCACGGCGTTAAGTGTCGGTCAACGTCTCACTGAAATTGAGTATAAGGCACACCGCAAAACGGATGCAGCACTCCCGGACAAGGTCACGAGTTTGTACCATGTCGTTAGCGTACATCACCCAGAGTTAAAGCTGGAAGTTGACACGGAACTTAGTGACAAGGAGTATCGGACGTATCACCGACAATTCAAAGGGTTTGATGCTGAGCTTGTTTATCGCGTTGTTGACGACCAACGAGATATTGATACACAGCTGGAACCCGGTACTATTCTATCTTCAAAGGAATACCGTGCCCTTGACAAGGCAAACTTGCAGGTGACTCACACTGTCACCGATATTTATCACCCAAATTGCGAGTATGCTGTTGGCGACGAATTGTCAGAAGACTATGAAGTCGTGAAGGCGAAGTTCCCTGGATTTGAAATGGATGAACTCGCTTTACGGATGCGTATTGAAGTCGAAACTGCGGATGGAACTCGTGTTTCGCACGTTATTCCGGCAGACTACTCCTTCTCCTTGGAGGAAGGCGACAGCATGCGGAAAGGGGACACGCTGGCAGAACTCCATGAGAGAACAAAGAACGATGACATCGTTGCTGGTATCCCGCGTGTTACAGAATTATTCGAGGCACGCCGCCCAAAACGCGAGGTCGCGGCTCAAATCGCCGAAATCGAAGGTTATGTCCAATCTGCAGGTACAAAGTCAGGTATTCCAGCTTACCGGATTGAACATGAAGGATACCAGAGTCGCCTCTATCAGATTCCCGATGAGAAGCGGCGTGTTGCTGAAGGCGATTGGGTGAATGCAGGTGAACCGCTCACTGATGGCTATCTCAACCCACACGATATCTTGCGTATCGGGCGCACTACCATCGAAGGCGTGTCTGTTGAGGGTGAGGAGGCAGTCTGGTCATATCTCGTTGATGAAGTCCAGAAGGTCTATCCTAACGGCACTATCAATGATAAACATGTTGAGACAATAGTGCGGCAGATGCTGACGAAAATTCGTATCACCGACCCCGGCGACACGAACTTCTATCCGAACGATGAAGTGCAACGCAGACAATTTGAACGCATCAATAGTGAAATCGTGGAAAACGGCGGCATACCTGCCACGGGTGAACCAATTCTCCAGAGCATTAGCAAAGCCTCTTTAAGCACGGATAGCTTCATCTCTGCCGCATCCTTCCAGCAAACGACAAAGGTACTCACAGATGCTGCTGTTGGTGGACAGACCGATAGGCTCTTCGGACTGAAAGAAAACGTTATTCTCGGTAGACTCATCCCCGCAGGTAGTGGATTCTCTGGTTTTCAGAACTTAGATGTCTCCCCCCTTGAGTCGGAGATTAGCGAAACCGGTGATGATGATTAAGTAGTTGTCAGTTATCAGTACGGAGATCTGCCACGCGGATGCTCTTTCGGTTGTCGGTTAAAATGTGGTCTGGTTAAGTCAACACCAACCTCTTTAACCGACGACCGATAACTGATGACTGAAAACCATTACCCCAAATTCGGTCGTGTCATATCCCCCGGCACGACGAGTTCATCAAAAGCCTCCCCTGTCAGGACTTCAAGTGCAATAGCAGCCTCACGCAGTGTGCAGCCCTGTTCATGTGCGTGTTGGGCGACTTTCGCTGCCGTATCATACCCAATATGTGGGGTCAACGCTGTCACAAGCATCAAGGATTCCGAAAGGTGCTGCGCTACCGCTTCAGTGTCCGGCACAATGCCTTCTACACAATTCACCCGGAACGATTCGCACGCATCACCGAGAAGTTGTATGGATTGTAAAGCGTTATACGCCATCACAGGCATAAATACATTTAGTTGTAATGCCCCGTTTGCCCCCGCAAACGCTAATGTGGTATCGTTTCCTATTACCTGTGCACATACCATTGTGACGGCTTCGCATTGGGTCGGATTTACCTTTCCGGGCATAATTGAACTTCCGGGTTCCATCTCAGGTAACTGCAGTTCACCGAGACCACATCGCGGTCCTGAAGCGAGCCATCGGATGTCGTTTGCAATCTTGAAGAGTGCAACCGCTAATGTTTTCAGGGAACCACTTGCGCTAACAACCGCGTCCCGACAGGCGAGTGCCTCAAACGCGTTTGGTGCGCGTTGGAGTTGATGGTATCCTGTTATTTCCGAGAGCCGCGCCACGACTCGTTCTGTGTAATCCGGGTGTGTGTTCAATCCCGTGCCGACAGCTGTCCCACCAATCGGCAGTTCAGAGAGGTGGGGCAGCGATGCCTTGATGCGTTGTTCTGCAGCAGTGAGTTGTTGTGTGTAAGCACTAAATTCCTGTCCAAGTGTGAGAGGTGTTGCATCCATCAGATGCGTTCGTCCAATCTTAACGATCCCTTTGAACGCGGATGTCTTTTCGGCAAATGCTTCTCGCAATGTATTCAGGCGCGGTAAGAGATGTTCGTGAATCTGTCGGACCATTGCCAGATGTATCGCAGTCGGGAAAATATCGTTTGTCGATTGGGACTTGTTGACGTGGTCGTTCGGATGGATCGGATCCTTACTCCCCATTTCACCGCCAAGCATTTCAATTGCCCGATTTGCGATGACCTCATTGACATTCATGTTCGTCTGAGTTCCACTACCCGTTTGCCAGATACGGAGCGGAAAATGGTCGTCTAATGTGCCATCAATAACTTCTTGTGCTGCTGTGCTAATTGCCTCTGCCAGCCGATTTTCAAGCAAGCCGAGGTCTGCGTTGATCTGCGCCACTGCCTGCTTGATGGTACCGAGTGCCCATATAGCTGCGCGTGGCAAGCGTTCTTCGCCAATCTTAAAATTTTGGAGCGCACGTTGGGTTTGTGCCCCCCAATATCGGTCGTCCGGGACATGAAGTGTCCCCATACTATCTGTTTCGCTTCGCATTATATATTTATGCCTTTCATTATAGTAAAACCTGAAAATATGTAGACGGGTGTTTAGCGATGAGAACGCTCACCGCCGCTGGCGAGGATTGTATCCTCGTCCTTTCACAATATCTAATGAGTAATAGGTTTTACTATAACATAGAATTTTGGTAATTCGCGTTCTGTTACCTTATGCAGTATAGGCAAATTTTATCATATTTTAGACAGATATTTCAACCTCAATCGCGGTGGATGCAAGAGGTATTCAGTCGCAGGGCAATTTATATCTTTTCCTCAAGGTTTTCGCTGTAAGAACACCACTCCGTCTAAAGTACGCTTAAAATTTGCTATTTTCTTTTAGACATGGTATAGTTAAAGAATGGGAAAATGTCGAGATCTGGGATCGCACGACAAATTAAATCTTGATTCTGACTGAGGAGTGAAATCGCGGGTGGATTCAACATTAACCAATCCATATCTGATAAACGCCTTAACACCACCACCGGCGCAGAGTTATCGCTATAAACGCTGGCAAGAGAGAGGCTATCACCCGAACCTACATCCGATTTCGTCTGACAGCGAATGTGGAACGTTAATAGGACAGATGGGCTGGGTAGGGGCACATGCACACGCTCGGGAATACCTATGGGCAACTGCTGGCAATATGGGCGCAGTTTTAACTGAAGCGATTGAAGAGGCGTGCCTCATCCCTTACGAGGCATCGCCGCGCTACCAATTACCACCGCAGATTGTTGTTAAAGGGTTAGCAGGAAGACACGTACTGCTTACGAAATCAGGTTCACGTCTGGACATGATTGGCATTGAGCATCCTGCCCTTAACTTAACCATTATTGAGGTTGAACCCGATGGCGTACATTATCGAATGCGTTTCGGCACACCGGATCAGGCAATTTTGGATCAGAACCGAGATGGCATTACGCCGCCAGCACCGACGAGTGAAATGTTCCATTACATGCTTATTTTCGACCAGTTAGAGGAACAAGGTTTTAACGCACTTGTTCACTTGCAACCGAAGTTTTTGAATCTCATTTCTCGTACGGAGCATGGCGCACCAGATCGATTTTACAACTTTCTCAGAGGATATGAACCGGAGACACCTATTATATACGACGAATCCAGCGGTATTGGGTTCGTAGAAGAACGAGCACCCGGCATTCCAGAACTATCTTATGAAAGCTTACGGCTTTTCCAAAATGGCGGAAATGCGGAGCGTCATATTCTCTATTGGGTGGGGCACGGGACGTTTTCACGCGGTAGGGATCTTCTTGATGCCTACAAACATGCGGAGTACTTTGAAGCCGCTGCGCGAATGGCGTGGGAGGCGAATCAGCAACGTGTTGATGCGCAAGCCTATACGGAAGAGATCGTCAGTTGTATCTTACGCGAGTTCAACGCAAACCGCGAAGCATCTGCTAAAATAGATTCAGATTTCGAGGATGTTGAGACCCCAATGCAGTCTGAGAACGTCTATAATTATCCTTAGACAGGACTTCGCTAACGAGGTTTCTAACCTCGCCTGTAAAGCGGATCGAACACATATACCCTCAGTAGGGGAGGAGTATCCTATATGCAATCACCTATAGATATCCAAGACTCGGAACAGGAACATGACACTACAACAGAAACAGATTTAGAGCGACAGCAGCTGGAAATGCATCTTCGCGACAGCGTCATTGGAAGATATATTCGGAATTATAACAAACGCTTGCGGACTCTCAGCCAAGAATTGGAGCAAACTCGACAGCAGATTGATGATAAGATTAGAGATATAGAAAAACGCTTCGCCCAAGGAATAACAGAGATTAAAACCGATCTCCGCAACCTCTCTGCTAAACTTGAAGATGACAATTCGGCGTTAACGTTAGAGAAAATTGAAACACTTATTAACGCGCGGATTGATGTCCGATTGGATGGAATTACCGGACGTGACGAGGCAGATCTTCAGAGGTTGTCAACACTAATAAACGAGTTTGCCAGTGAATTCCAAGCACAAATTGATCGGATCAGCAACGAGACGAAACTCTTGCGAGAACAGAATCGCCAAAGCCAGGAGTCTTTGCGAGCCGATGTAGCATCTGAAACTGAAGCACTTGAAGCCGCGAAAGTTGACCGAATCGCCTTATCTGAAACCCTCATTATGCTTGGGGTGAAACTCAAAGAGGATAACCTACTGGATGAATTGGACACGGACCTAACGCTTGATGATGTCTTAGACGGTTCAGAAGAATCATGAAAATTAAATATGCTGAAAGCTCTGTATGTGTATTACAACGTCACAGGTTTCAATTCTCTCTTTTGATTTGTAGTCTGTTGTGCATCATAATCTTCGGGGCATCGCTCGTGGAACTCCGAGCGAGTAATACAACTTCCGTTGATGAAATTTCAGTGCTTGCTGTCGGCGATATTACTGTGAGTGCTCGTATGACACCTTTGATTGAAAGCGAGGGAGCTGGTGTGTTTTTTCAAGGAACAGCCGCCCTAATTCAGTCCGCGGATGTCGCGACCGCTTCCTTAAACACCAGCATCTCGGAAAGAGGTGAACCGCGATACGGCATTGAAAAACCATTTCAGGCAGCACCGGGACTTGGCAGAGCCATCGCGAATGCAGGGTTTGATGCTGTTTCCTTAGCCACACCCCACATAATGGACTTCGGTCTCGAAGCGTTGGAGGATACAATCACCGAGTTGGAGTGGTATGATGTTAAACCGATCGGTGCTGGTCTGGATGCCGAAACGGCAAAGCTTCCGGTGTGGGTGCCAATCAGGCTCAAGGAATCCAAACCTACACAGGTTGCGTTGTTAGCATATTATCGGATGAATGAGTTCACACGCTACACCAACGATCCACTTGCTTACGCTGTTTATAGTGAAATGACAACTGCTGTTGAACAAGCGAAGGCAGAAGCGAAACTCGTAATTGTCTGGCTACATTGGGGAAGCAAGGAAAAATCTGGCGATGATGCAATCGGAAGGCAACGAATTTTTGCACAGGCATTGATTGACGCGGGCGCGGACATGGTGTTATGCCAGCAGCTTCATACGTTTGGTGGTATTGAGTTGTATCAAGGCAAACCGATTGTTTACAGTCTCTCGGATTTTATCTATGATACTTACGATAAACAACACTCACACATAGTTATCCCGAAGGCGACGTTCGAGTCCAGACTTCTGAAGTCCATTGAGTTAATTCCGATTTTGACGGATCCGGCGAAAACGCCGGTGCGCCCTGGAAAACCGACGGAAACCTCAACAACACCCGACATTGGGAAGCAGTTCCCGAGCGTTCTAACGGGAGAAGCGGCGGTAGAAACCTTGCAGGACTATCAACGACGTTGCGCAGAATTGGGGACGGAGGTGTTCATTGAAGGTGAACGTGGGTGGATTCGATAGTTAATAGGAATAGACATGGTTTCCCGAGAAGGTGAACGCGGGTGGATTCGATAGTTAATAGGAATAGACATGGTTTCCCGATCATAACGCTCCGATAGAAACAAGAGTCAAAGATATGACAAGCAATGAGGGGAAGGTAGGAGTGATCTCCCAATAAAACGCGTAAGCCCAAGCAACGCGCTGGGAAACCGGATATACGGAGAGGGCGTTTTTTGCAAGACTTACCTGAACGAAGTGCAAGGAACATTAGAAGTGGTGAACGCGGGTTAACGCCTAAAGCTTTTCTCATTGCGCTGCTCCTGATCCCTCTTAACGTCTTCTGGATTATCGAATTGGAGGTCGTCCGTTATACACATCCGACGCTGATTCATCCGCTTTCCAATGTCATTTTTATCATTTTCTGGCTGATGGTGTTCAGCGCGGCGTTGGGAAAATTGTCCTCGAAACTGCGATTGACGCCGGCGGAATTGCTCACAATCTACGTCATGTTGTGCATCGTTTCCTCGCTCTGTTCGCACGATATGATGGAGATCCTGGTCACTATCCTTGGACATCCGTTTCGATTTGCGACATCCGAGAATGAATGGCAGCAACTTTTTTGGAAGGAGCTTCCGACGTGGCTAACCGTTCAAGACGCGAGCGTTTTGTCAGGCTATTATGAAGGGCAATCAACGCTATATCGGGAGGCACATCTTACCGCTTGGGCACTACCTGCTGCATGGTGGATACTTTTTATTCTCGTGTTGATGTTTGTTATGTTGTGCATCAACACGCTCCTGCGCATTCAATGGACTGAGCGAGAACGGCTGACGTATCCGATTATCCAGCTGCCGCTCGCAATGACAGAGACGAATACAAGCTTTTTCAAAAATAAACTGATGTGGTTGGGGTTCAGCATTGCGGCAGCCATTAGCATCCTGAATTTGCTGAATTCGATTTATCCGGCAGTTCCGTATCTGCCAGTTAAACGACAGAACATCCATCAGTATTTCACTGGTCGTCCGTGGAACGCGATGGGCGGTGTGCGTCTCTCGTTTTATCCTTTTGCGATTGGGATAAGTTTCCTTATTCCGCTGGACCTGCTTTTTTCGTGTTGGGCGTTCTATTGGGTGTACAAATTTGAGTTAATGGCGGGCAGTATCCTTGGGGTACGGAATTTACCCGGGTTCCCTTATGCCGACGCGCAGAGTTTCGGAGCATATATGGTACTCCTCGGTACCGCTGGATGGGTTGGAAGGACGCACCTCAAACGAATTTTTACCGGTGTTATGGAGGGTCTTAGAGGGACTTCTCGGATAGATATGCAGCGTGAGCCGATGCCGTATCATATCGCTTTCCTCGGCATTGTGGGTGGAATGCTGTTTTTGACCGTATTCTCCTATAAGGCGGGGATGTCGCTCTGGGTGATTCCCATTTTTTTCGGGCTTTACTTTCTGCTCGCGACGATGATTGCCCGACTTCGTGCGGAATTGGGGTTCTTGGTCCACGATTTGCACAGGGTTGACCCACACGGATTAATCGTGACGGCGTTCGGTACCCAGCGGTTGACGACGGGTACGAAGACGGTTTTTTCGTTGTATATGTTCTTTAACAGAGCATATCGTGCGCACCCGATGCCACAGGAATTGGAAGCATTGAAGATTTCAGAACGGCGGCAGATACGTCCGCAGCACACCGCCGCTGCAATCCTCATCGCTACCTTAGTTGGTGCGGTTGTTATATTCTGGTTGCTCTTGGATAGTTATTATAGGCATGGTGCAGAGACCGGCTATTACGGTCCTTGGGCGTTAGGATTCGGCAGAGGTGTTTATCGGCAACTTGAAAACTGGTTGAATTATCCACAAGGCACTGATGTTCCTGCTCTTATCTTTACGGGCGGTGGCGCAGGAGTTGCTCTGGGATTAATGCTATTGCGAACCCGATTTCTCTGGTGGCCCCTGCACCCACTCGGTTATGCCATGGCAAATAGTTGGGGCATGTACAACCTCTGGAGTTGTCTCTTCGTCGCATGGATAGCGAAGGCAATTGTATTACGTCAAGGAGGGCTTAAAGCCTACAGAAGGATGGTGCCCTTCTTTCTCGGACTCGCACTCGGAGACTACATCAGTGGAAGTTTGTGGAGTATTGGCAGCATCTTAGCGAATACCACATTGTATCAATTTTGGCCTTAATACCTTCGACGATGTTATCTTGTTTGTTGCCTGTTAAACAGATATTGAGACTGCACGTTTATAAAAAACTGCTGGTCGATGAAAAAAACTAATTGTAGCAAGAAATCCTCGCTAAAAATACCGAAACGAACAATTCGCATCAAAAACTGACGACTGACTCAGCGGTGCACTCATAACGATATATCCATTATAAAAAGGAGAAAAAACATGGAAACCAAAGAGAAAGAAGAAAACATAGACGAAAATACTGCTGAAGAAGAGGAAGAAGAACGTACACAGGAACTTCCGCTCCTTCCCTTAGACGACCTTGTGGTTTTCCCGTACATGCCACCGGTCCCGCCATTCCCGCCACATCATGTCGCACTCTCTGGCAAGATGGCGACCACGGCTGTTGAGGATGCTATGGAGCATGACAGGGGACTTTGTATCTTTCGCCCAAAAAGGGATCTCTCTAAGGAAAAAATTAAAGAGATTAAAAAGAACGACCTCAGCCCAGTCGGGAGTTTGATTCACATCCTTCGTTACAAAACTGATGACGAAGATGTGTTGTTTCTTGCACATGGCCGAGAGCGCGTCGAAATAGAAGAGATTTTACATACAGAGCCGTTCGTTAAGGCGCGCGTCGGCATCATTGGTAGCGACGATGAAGATCCGGTTGCTAACGCCGAAATCGACCTGGAGGTGGAGGCACTCGTTCGCAGCAATGATGAGATGTTCCAACGCATTGTTCAGATGTCGTCGCGCTACCAAGAGGAGTATGGCAGCCTGACCAAAACCATGATTGATGAACCGGGCCGCCTTGCTGATTATATCGCCGCTATGCTGGATCTGAAACCCCACGATAAACAGCGTATTTTGGAGGCAGTGTCTGTTCATGAACGCTTAAATACACTTGCTGTTATTCTCGCGAAAGAACTTGACCTGCACGAATTAGAAAGCAAAATCCAAAATAACGCACAAGCCGTCATTAACAAGGGACAGCGTGAATACTATCTCCGGGAACAGCTCAAGGCGATTCAAACCGAACTTGGTGAAGCGGACGACCTTGGGCTTGAGATCGATGAAATGTGGGAGCAGCTGCGCGAAACTGAAATGCCTGACAAAGCGAAACAGGCGGCGGAAAAAGAATTGAAACGACTCTCCAAAATGCAGTCTTTCTCACCTGAATCAACCGTTTCGCGAAATTATCTGGATTGGTTGTTAAATCTTCCTTGGTCTGTCAGTACCGAAGATGCTTTGGATATTGCCTCGGCACAAAAAATTCTTGATGCGGATCACTACGATTTGGAGAAAGTCAAAGAACGGATTTTGGAATATCTCGCTGTGTGCATGCTCAAAGACGATATGAAGGGACCCATTTTCTGCTTTGTTGGCCCTCCTGGTGTCGGGAAAACATCGCTCGGTAGGTCTATTGCTCGTTCAATGAACCGGAAGTTTGTCCGTATCTCATTGGGCGGTATGCACGATGAAGCTGAAATCCGTGGGCATCGACGTACCTATATCGGATCAATGCCCGGACGAATTGTCAAGGGGATTCGGCAGGCTGAGTCGAACAATCCTGTCTTTATGCTTGATGAAATTGACAAACTCGGTTCTGATTTTCGTGGTGACCCGGCTTCCGCACTTTTGGAAGTCCTTGATCCCGAGCAGAATCATTCGTTCACGGACAACTACCTTGATGTGCCGTTTGATCTCTCGAAAGTGATGTTTGTCACGACAGCGAATCAACTCCACACCATTCCACCGCCGCTCCGTGACCGAATGGAAACAATAGAGCTTCCTGGCTATACTGCCAACGAGAAGCTGATGATCGCCAAGCAATATCTGATACCGCGTCAATTGGCAGAAAACGGTCTGAAGAGTAAGTTAATTACTATCAGGAATACTGCAATCAACAAAGTCATCGGTGAGTATACTCGCGAGGCGGGTGTGCGAAATTTAGAGCGTGAACTCGGCACCCTCTGCCGAAAGGTCGCACGCGGTGTTGCTGAGGGGAATACTGAGCGAACAACGATTGGGGCGAAGGATATTCAAGGGTATTTGGGACCAGCGAAGTTTGATTCCGAAATCGCGAGTCGTAAAGCCGACGTTGGTGTGGCGACAGGACTATCTGTCACGCCTGCAGGTGGCGAAATCCTCTTCATTGAAGTCGCGACGACTAAGAAAGTGAATGCCCAGACGCAACTTCGTGTTACTGGACAGATCGGTGAGGTGATGCAGGAATCCGCACAAGCCGCGCTCAGTTATGTGAAATCCCAATCCGACGCACTCAAATTTGACCCGATTCTATTGGAAAACGATATTCATATTCATGTGCCAGCAGGGGCGATCCCGAAGGACGGTCCTTCGGCGGGTATTACCATTGCAACCGCCCTTGCTTCCATTGCCACACAGCAACAAGTCAATCCCGAAGTCGCCATGACAGGTGAACTCACGCTCAGAGGGAGAGTGTTACCTATCGGCGGCGTGAAGGAAAAGATCCTTGCCGCGAAGCAGGCAGGTATCAAGAAAGTCATTATGCCAAAAGGCAACAAAAAACACTTCATTGAAGTACCTGAAGACATTCAAGCTGGTCTTGAGTTTCGGTTTGTAGGACATGTCACCGAAGTTTTCAAGGAGGTTTTCAGATGAAACGCATATTGACCCTGAATTCAATTTCCACTATCAGAAATCTGTTTGTATTCTTTCTGTGTGTCGTTCTGTTCACAGCGTATGCGAACACAGCAGACAGTGCAAACCTCACAACCACAACGACACCCCCTCCAATTGGTGAAGTTGATGAATCAGAACCTGCCGTCAGATTTCTAAAGGATATCGCACCTATCCTCGATAAACATGGGTGTTCAGCCGGTATGTGCCACGGAAAATTTGGCGGGCAGGGTGGGCTAAATCTCTCTTTGTTGACCTTGAATCCGGAATCGGATTACGCGCCAATCGTCCATCATAGTCGTGGCAGACGCATCAATCTAATTGAACCGGATCAGAGTCTCTTTTTTCTCAAACCCACTGGACAGATCGTACATGAAGGTGGCTTGCGATTTGACCCCAGTTCAGATGAAGCACTAACGATTCTCCGCTGGATTGAAGCGGGTGCTCCCTTTTCTGAGGACGAACCGCGTCTTAGGAAACTTGAAATTGAGCCGAGCACCTTTGTCCTGTCTGATGTCGGAGAGACAGCACAACTGAAAGTACTCGCCTATTTTTCTGACGGATCCGTTGAGGATGTAACTGAAAAAGCCGTCTATGAGTCTAAGGATACACCGGTCGCTGAGGTATCCGCTACCGGTGAGGTGACGAGTGTCCGCTGGGGAGGAACCGCGGTTATTGCGCGCTTTTTGGGGGTTGTGGACGCATCATTTGTAACAATTCCACGGGTTTCCAAGACAGATGTGGTATCACAAGCCTCAGAATTCACACCCAATAACTTCATTGATGAGTTTGTCCTTGCCAAACTTAAAAAGTTGAATATTCGTCCCTCCGCTCTGACCACCGATGATGCATTCATGCGTAGAGTCTATTTGGACACTATCGGTCGGCTGCCAACGTCTGATGAGGTGAAGGCATTCCTTGCAGATACAGATTCAGACAAACGCTCGCAACTCATTGATACCCTTCTTGACACGCCAGAGTGGGTGAACTTACGCACGTTAAAGTTAGCCGATATGTTGCGCGTTCATCCGCGTCAGTTGGGGAACGGAGCGTTCGGTGAACGCGGTGCGACGCTCTTCCACGAGTGGGTACGTGAGGCTGTCGCGCAGAATAGACCCTACGACGCAGTTGTTCAAGAACTCATCACGGCGCGAGGGAGCACTTATCAGCACGGTCCCACAAACTACTATCGCATTGAGCAGCAACCTGCTGGCAGAGCAGAGACGACCGCACAGGTATTCCTGGGTATCCGTCTGAGTTGTGCGCGATGTCATAAACATCCGTTTGACCAATGGACGACGGACGACTATTGGAATTTCGCCGCCTTCACTGGGAAGGTGGGTGTCCGTGGTGGTGAACTCTACAACGAGCAGGTTATTTATTATGACCCGACCGGACGTGTTATCAATCAATCCGTGCAAGGCAACCGAGGCGAAGTGGCGCTGCCAACCTTCCTTGGCGGTGAGTCGCTCGATGCGGATTATCAGGGAGATGTCCTGCAGGTACTGGCAGACTGGATGACCTCCTCAACAAATCCGTACTTTGCGACAGCGACTGTGAATCGTATCTGGAGTCATTATTTTAGTAGAGGTATTGTTGATCCTGTTGATGATATGCGTGCGACGACACCACCGAGCGTTGAAGGACTCTTGGAGGCGTTGGCAGACGATTTTGTGCAGAGTGGTTTTGATACGAAACACGTCATTCGACGAATCCTCAATTCACGGACGTACCAACTCTCCGCCGAACCGAATGAGACGAACCAATTGGATGACCGATTCTTCTCACGTTTCTATCCGCGCCCCATGGTGGCACAGGTGTTATTGGATGTCTTAAACGATGTCACCGGTACCGAGGAGAAGTACGGACGCTATCCGCTTGGCACGCGTTCTGTTGAGTTACCGCTGCCAGTGAGTTCACGCTTCTTGTCACTCTATGGACGTTCCGATCGGGAGTTCCTTGGCGATTTGGATCCTAAGTTGGAGCCGACGCTCACACAGGCACTCCACATGATTAATTCCAGTTATGTGAATAAAAAGTTGAAGAGTTCTGATGGCTCGCTCAGTCGACTGATTCAAGCGAAACTTGGAAATCAGGAACTTATCAACGAGTTGTATCTCAGCACGTTAAGTCGATTTCCGACTGATATGGAGCTCCAGACAGCTGAGGCTTACATTGCAGAGAGCCCCAAACGCCGCGCAGGATGCGAAGATCTTTTATGGGCACTCATTTCATCGCGTTCGTTTATCTTTATCCGCTAAATGAACGCTGAAAACCCCTTACGGCGAGGTTTCCATGCCTCGCCGTTTCCACCTGTTGCTGGCGGGGTTTGCAACCCTACCAACCATTGAAACACCCTTAAAAAAACCAGAAATTTATTTCGACTCTGGAGGACCCAATGATCATGCACTTGGAACGCTATTTCATATTCAGTTTCTCTGTGCTACTTCTGCTCGGTTTAGTGCTACCTGTGTTTGGACAAGCAGAGAAAAAGGAGGACCTCATTGGGCACTGGACCTTTGAGAAAGGTGCCGAATTGGAGGATTTAACGGGCCATTTTAGCGAGATTGATCTCTTGGATGCTGAGGTCAAGGACGGGAAATTGCACATCGGCAATAATGAATGGGCAATGACTACGGGGTATAAAGGACCTGACATCGGACCTGATAAGACATTAGTGACGTGGCTCTATTTAGACGATTTGAACGTCACAAGAGGTGCCACATTGGCGGTCAATAAGAGTAGTGCAGATACCTTTGACGCTATCGTCTATGCGGAACGTCAACCGAAACGCTGGATGGCTGGTAGCAGCTTCTTTAGACGTACACAGGATGCCAACCCCGGATTTGAGGAGAAAGAAACGGGGAAGTTGATTCAGCTAGCGATCTCGTATGAGGACGATGGCGGGAACGCGAAGATTATGATATACCGGAATGGCAAAGTAATTGGCGATTATACGAAGGGTCCCATCGTATCTTGGAAAGCCGGTGATGTGGAAGCACTGTTCGGCCCGCGCGCTCTCATCGGCGGGACTGCCTATGGTTGGGTTGTTGCTCGTGTGGAGGATGCAAGAATCTACAACGCCGTCCTCGACGAGAAAGAGATTAACAACTTGGTTGCGGACACGCTGGATGTTGAAGCGCGTGGTAAACTCACAACGACATGGGGTTGGTTAAAGCTCTCCAAATAGCGACTTGCAACGTTCAAAACGACACCGCTTACTCGCAAGGAATAATTAAAGATGGTTATCCGTTTCAAAAAGGGGAAAAACCAGTCGAAACACAAACCCGACACGCTTACTTGTATTCGGGACGACGGTAGTGTGACGTGGACATACCTTCATCGCGAGTTTGCAATCCAAGATTTGGCACACTACGTTGTCGAAACAACACTCGGGCTTGAAAACGCTTTTTTGGGCCTCATAGCAAAAGGATACGACATCTCTGATTTCAACCAACCTAAAGCAGAACGCCCTTTTGAAATTCCCGAAGAAGCACTAAACACTGAGGTAATTGTCGGACTCTTACAGACAGATTTGTTGGAGAGTTTAAGAGGGAATGCAGACCGTTGCGAACTGCTTCGCGACTACGGAGCACTACTGCCAGTGAAGATCGCAGATGCGCAGCTTGAGACTATGCAGCAGAAATTGCAAGCCCTGTTACAGAAGTGGCACGATTTACAGCCCGGTGAGTCCATGACGTTGCAGTTTAAAATATAAAACGCCATAAGATATAGTGGTAGGCACACTCCGTTGTGCCGTAACAAGAATACCCTACGGCGTTTCGTTGTTTTTCCGTAAATAACAACTTATCCACCGTTCTTTATCAACCGCGCAACAATTTCCTCAACGGCACCTTCCGCGCGTTCCCGAATCTGCTCCGGTGTCAGACTCTGGATTGGATGCGGGACGGTGAGCGGTTCCAAATCGCTGTGTCCGAGGACACGTGCTTGGACTTTCCCCGCAGCGAAGAAGACTTCCGTACAAACCGCGACGCTTGGCACACCGCGTTCCTCTAAAGCACTCCCGTCGTGCATACTGCACGATATGCAGGAGCCTCAGTCGGCGAGCCCTTCAATGACAAAGTCTGCTTCTTCCGCGAGTTCAACGAGCAGCTCTGTTGGTGCGGGACGCGAGAACGTCGGTTTCTTGACGTGAACCACTTCGGCAAGGTCGAACCGTTCCTGCATCAATTCAGCAATACGGTCGAGAAAAATATCACTGCCATTCTTTGTGATGTTCAGTAAACCCATCACTTTCCCATCAAGGCTATCGAGTCGCGGTGCGAGAAATTTTGCGGACACATCGCCTTGAGAGGTGGGATCGAGTAAGGTAGTATTTGGCATTATGAAAACCTCTATATTCTTTCGCTGGCGAGGTTTGCAACCTCGCCGATTTCCAATATTCTTTCGCTGGCGAGGTTTGCAACCTCGCCAATCCTTCAAGTCATTATGTAGATGAATCGGATGCCTCCATCTGCAACTGCTGCGACTTTGCCATCGCATCCTCTGCTTCTTGGATCATCCCTTTTCTTTGGTAACACATGGATAAACTGGTATATACAAGCGGATCCTTTGGGTTGATTTCTATCGCTTTCTGGATAGCCTCAATGGCTTCATCGTATAGACTCATCCGTTCATAAGCATGTCCTAACCCAAGGAATCCTTCGATGTAGTCAGGGTAGGTGTCAATCAATACTTTAAAGGCATTAACAGCCGCTTCGAGATCGTTTTCAGCGAAATGCGTGAGTGCGGCATCGTAAAGTTCCGTTTCGGTTGGCATTTTATGTGTCCTTTTAGGATGTAAGGTTTAACGAAATTCTATCAGAAAAGGTGCTAAATGTCAAACAGAAAACGGTTCTGACAGAGGCATTCAGTTATCAGTTAAATTGGTTTTTATTTTTCTGAATCGCGGATGACTCTGGATTCTAAAAAAATCGGTTGACACCCGACCATTTTACGATATGCTATACACATATCCTTTGCTAACCTTGTTAAGGAGCTCCGAAGTTTGCGCAATTATGTAGAAATCACCGAACGCCTGAAAAATTTAGAAGTACCAATAGAACAAATTGGTATTGCACACGGTTATCCGATACATCAAATTCGTTTAACATCGTCTGCACCTATGCCTTGTCCGGTACTTATTACTGGTGGTATGCACGGCGATGAGCCTGCCGGTGTTGAAGCGGTTTTGCAGTTCCTTGAACGTGACAACACCACACTCCTGAAAAACTCTTCGTTTTTGGTAATCCCGTGTATCAATCCCTACGGTTATGTTCATAACACACGCGAGACGCTTGACGGTATAGACATCAATCGCGCTTTTGAGACGGACGATGTTGCCGAGGTTGCTATCCTCAAGAAAGCCTTGGGGCAAACCCAATTCTCGCTTGCGATAGACTTCCATGAGGACTACGATGCAACCGGGTTTTACCTCTACGAGGGCAAACGGGACGAGAAATACATCGGTCCTCGGCTTGCCACCACTGCTAAAACAATCGGTCCATTGGACCCAGATGATCCCGGCGAAGATGCACCAGATCTTGCTGAAGGGGTCTACAAAGTTGCCACTTCATGGGGAACGCAAGGCTTGACACCTTACCTCTTGCATTTTCATAGCGAACATGTTATTATCTCTGAAACACCGACAGTCTGGCAACTGGAACAACGCGTAGCACTCCATCTAACAATACTGGATACCGCACTCGACATTATCTCTGGAAAGGACGTATAAATGGAAGATCAACAGATACAGTCAAATGTCAATACGGCTTCTCAACCTTCAGCACTAAAGATCACCGACATGCGTATCGTTCGGACCCAAACGGGTGGTCCCATTTTGAAGTTGGACACGAACCAAGGCATTTACGGTCTCGGTGAGGTTCGCGATGGTGCGAGTCCGACGTACGCACTGATGCTCAAAAGTCGGATTCTGGGTGAAAATCCGTGTAACGTCGATAAAATCTTTCGGCAGATTAAACAGTTCGGTCACCACGCGCGACAAGGCGGTGGTGTCTGTGGGATTGAAATGGCACTGATGGATTTGGCAGGTAAGGCTTACGGTGTGCCGTGTTATCAACTCGCTGGCGGCAAATTCCGAGACAAAATTCGATGCTATAGCGATACACCGTCCCTCAGAGACCCCGAAGAGATGGGTAAAATACTCCAAGAACGTATGGACAGGGGATTCACCTTCCTGAAGATGGACATCGGTGTTGGGCTGCTTCGCGGAACTCCCGGTACGATTTCTGCACCGGCGGGGAATTTAGAAACCTCTAATCTGATGCATCCGTTTACCGGCATCCGCTTGACCGAAAAAGGTATCGGTATACTCTGCGAATATGTGGAAACCGTTCGGGGCATTATCGGCTATGAGATTCCGCTCTCGGTAGATCATTTTGGGCATATCGGTATTGAGGATTGTATCCGTCTTGCAAGAGCGTTAGAGAAATACAATCTCGCGTGGTTGGAGGATATGGTGCCATGGCAGTATACTGACCAATATGTGCGTCTCTCGAATTCGTGTGCGACCCCCATCTGCACCGGCGAGGACATCTACTGCAAAGAGGACTTCATGCCGCTGTTTGAGAGCCGAGGGATCGCCATTGCTCACCCCGATATTGCGACATCAGGCGGGATCTTGGAGACGAAAAAGATCGGCGATTTGGCGGAGGAGTACGGCATCGCGATGGCACTCCACATGGCAGGCACACCTGTTTGCGCGATGGCGAGCGTCCACTGCGCCGCAGCGACATCGAACTTTATGGTGTTAGAAAATCATTCTGTTGACAATCCGTGGTGGGATGAAATGGTCACAGGCTTGCCGAACCCAATTATTCAAGACGGTTATATCAATGTTCCAGAGACACCGGGGTTAGGTATCGACTTGAATGAAGAGGTTATCCGGGAGCATCTCCACGCAGAAGAGACGGGCTACTTCTCACCGACGACAGAATGGGGTTCGGAACGTTCGCATGATAGGCTGTGGAGTTAAAGTTTTGGTTGTAAGGGCGGATCTCCATATCCGCCCGACTTCTATAATCCTATTGTCCGAACTGATTTGCTACCTGTACCAAGTCCAAAATGTTCACAACCCCATCGCCATTAACGTCCGGTTCATCAGTACCGAATCCATTAGCAACTGCCACCAAGTCCAGTATGTTTATAGTGCCATCTCCGTTCACATCCACTGTAGGAGGGGTTTGTAATCCCGATTTCAGATAAATCTCACCGTCTAAATCAGGAATAACATGGGTGGTATTTCGCAATCCACTTTCTACGCCCGTTGCCTGTTCTGGTAGGCGAATTTTTTGTGCCTGTCCGCTGCGATTGTAAACTGCCCAGCCGTTGGTAAACTCACGCATGAAGATGCCATCGCGGTTTTCGTATTGTCTCCCTTTTTCACCAATAGGGCGACCAAGGGGGGCATCCCAGAACGGATACCAGTAATTGAGTGTATCATCAAGCCATCTCTGCCAAAAGTTCGCTACATATCCCACACAGACATAACCATCAGAAAGTGTGAGACCTCTCGCTGTGAGTAGACGCATGCTACGTTGATTATCAGTGCTGTCAGGGGGTTCTGATGGATCTAAAGGTCCATGTGCCCAGTTAACAATAGGTTCTCTGAAATTTTCCTCGTTCCATGTCAAGACTTCGTCGAATAACTGAAGCCGCTTATAGGTTTCCTCACCGCTCCCTAGAGAATCCTTTCCATATTCCATAGCGGAACCATTGATAAACTCGGCATAGTGTCTAAGTTTCGTATGATTTCCATTTAATATTAGTAAAAAGTCATCTCGTACCTGCGCGCGAACCTCACGTAATATTCGGATGTATGCCGCAATTATTGCTTCTTCTGGTTCTCCAGGGGCACCGACACAACCGACCCCGTGACCAAGGAAACAATCTAACAAGACTCCATCAAAAATACCACACTTTGCAAAACCGACTATTCGTTCAATCAGTAGATCTTGTAAATCCGGGTTCAAAATATTCATGACATATTCTCCATTGTTGTTCCTGAGAACCTCACCACTACTATCCCTCAGGAAAAAATCAGAATCTATTGGAAAATAAGCAGATGCCTCCTTTGAAGGACGATGGTTGTGAACTCGGACTTCAGGAACAAGGAGTGTGTTGGGATTGTCTTTAAGAAGTTGTTGACGGATTTCTCTTGCTTTCTGAATATCACCGGTAAGATGAGTGGCTAAGCCCTGGTATAGAAAATGATTCCAATACAGACCCAAAAAAGAACCATAATGGAAATCGTATTTAGATGAATTTTCAGCCCAGAAGCCGATTATTGATGGAAAATCCCTATTCTGAATACGTTCCGTGACAGAGGGTCCCGATGGCGAAAAATCACAAATGGTATCGTAGGAAAATTCCGAAAGATTCAGATCTGAAACTGGAGAGATATCCTGGATATTATTGTACTTTACATGTAAGCTACGGAGTTTCTTCAGGTTAGACAACGGACTTATATCCATAATCCCATTACCTTCGAGAAAAAGTATTTCTAAATTGATGAGTCCCGCGAGCGAATGAACCTCCTCGATCCGGTTATTTGTGAGATTTAACTCGCGGAACTTCTTCAGTCCTCCCAGCGGGGTTATATCTGAGATACCGTTCCCTTCAAAAGAGAGAACTTCTAAGTTGATGAGAGATGCCAAAGGACGCAGGTCAAGATTTGTAGAATTTCCGGGGAAGTGCCAGAAATGGAGCTCCACCAATTGTATCAAATTAGACAATGGACGCAAGTCTGTTATAGGATTCTGACTAATGTCAAGTTCCCTGAGATTCGCCGCAAACTCCAAGCCCGTGATGTCAGAAATTCCCCTGTTTTTCAGATATAGAGACTCAATCCATGGCATTTTATCTTTTGTCAAAAGTTCGTTCACAGGAAGCTTTAAAGTCTCGCGTACGACTTGCTGCAAATTCGCATCTGGCATCCACTCCTCTTGTGCCAATACAGCACCACACGCAATGAAAAGACACACGCATGCTGTAAAAACGTTAGAAAACAGCCTCTTTTTCGTCACCAAATGTCTCCTTCTTTTAATTATGTAAGTTTGAAAAAAGTTTTAGAAGTTAAAAGGCATATTTATCAAGCTCACGTTACAATCATTAAAGACACAATTTTTTCGCCAAACGTTACATCCTGTGAAAAAATCATAAGACAGTGGTTTACAATTGCGGGATGGAGTTTCTATTCCCAACGCTTCTCTGGTAATTGACCTCCCAAAAATAAACCTGCTGTCAAAATTTGCCTTTTCTCAAACTCATGTTGTAAAAATATATTTCATATCTCCAACCTTATGGAATCAAAGCAACGTAAACCTGTGAATGCCCTGATACATCCGATGTATACACGACAGCGGTCTCGTCTGGGCTGAAAGAGGGATGCGGGTGTGTCCATTGCGGTCCGTAAACGGTGTCCACCTTCATCTCCATCCAACTGAGAGATTTTTCTCTGTCGCCTGCTTGTTGTGCTGCTGCCCAATCCTCGGCGAGTGCGTACCGAGATGTTTTCCACTGGCTGCCACTTGATGAACTTTGCGGATGACAGATAGGCGTATGCTTACCAGTTTCCACGTCAACCAAACGCAGACCGATATCGGGGTGGACGGTGTCACACAACACCTTTGTCCCATCGCGATTGCTGGCGATGTGCCACGCGTTAAAATCAGCAATCGTCTGCATCTGTAAGGTTTCCAAAGACATCCGCCGAAGGGCGTAGGGCCAATGCGTCACAATCAATTCATCTAACGCGCCGAGGAAGGTTTCGTGGACAAGAAACTCGTTATTGTCGTGCTGATAGAGCGAACGGTTTTCTGTGCCATCCCGTTTGATGGTCCACATCCGGGGTGCAGGGTCGCCGGAATATGCGATGAGATCAGGGTGTTTCGGATGAAACTGCGGATGGATAATCGTCTGATCTGGAGACGTATAGATAACCTCGCCGCCGCTGCCATCTGTAGCAGTCACGGTGATATGCGATTTGTCGTCGCGTTTCATGGCTGTTACGATAAACCGCTCATCCGCACTGACGCTACATTCGCCGAGACTTCCATTGAGAAATTCTGCAAGCACACGTTCCTCAAAAGTATTGAGATGGATTGCCTTTATAGCGTCTGCTTGCGTGTAAAAGAGTTCGGTGCCGTCTTTGGAAATCACGCCGGAGTAGCCGTGAACCTCATCGGCATCCGTCAGCTGCACAATATCGCCGTTGGGAAATTCCAGTTTGAAAAAATTCGGTTTTCCTGAACGGTAGGAGGTAAAGATAAGATGTTCTTGGTCAGGCGTGAACGAGGAGGTAAGGAAGTAAAGGTTATGGTTGATAGAAGTATCGTTTGTAAGTTGATAAATATGCGCGCCCGTTTGGTCGTCTTGAAATTCACGTAGTTCTGAGGGATGAACGGACGCTTTGGCATAGCTCGTCATAATCACTCCTTGTAAATCTGTTTATGAGGTAAATTTTACGAATTGAAAAGATAGTTTAGCAGCTGCGTGCCTTCTCGGAAATCGCGGATGATGATGTCTGCACCGGCACGGATCAAACGTTCTCGTTTATCGGCATTCATATTATAGATATTATCTTCTACGGACGCGACACCAACAGCGATTGCTCCGACCGTTTTAGCGTTTTCGATCTCCACGTATCCGTCTCCGATGATGAGCAATTCGCTGCCACTCAACTGGAAGTCTGCGATGATTTTCTGGATAACCATGGCTTTGGAAAACTTCTTATATTCCCGCAACGCACCGAAAATGCCACCGTCAAAATACGGGGCAACACCGAGTAGCGACGCTTCATTTTTGACGAATTCAACGTCTGTTCCACTGGCAAGATAGCAGCTTATCCCCATCTCACGCAGCGTTTGGAGAAATTCAAGGGACATCGGCACCCGAAGTGGGTCGGCAGGCAGTGTTCCTGCTGCGAGTCCAGCAATCCGTTCCTCAACAATAGGCAGCAATCGGCGGTTATATTCATCTTTGTAAGCAAGCGGTTCTTTCGGTGCGCCGCCACGTTTCTCAATTTCTTCGCTTAACTGCATCATCTGATAGATCGTCTGTTTACCGGTCAACCTATCCACAAATTCAACGACAATCGCCTCAAGTTCCGCTTCTGTCTCGGGGGCATCCGTTTCCGTTTGAAGGTATTCAACCATCATCGGTACCATCACGTTCTGCCAACCGTCTCGGATAAGCGAGATTGTCCCGTCGAAATCGAAAACGACGTGACGGATGTTCCCGGTTTGGATTTCACGATGGATTTCAATTGAAGTATTATCCAAAAAAACGTTTTGCATTATGTATCCTGAAATTGGCTATCGGCTTTCAGCCGTCGGCAAAGAAAATATCCGGCAATGACCTAAATTGTGTCTCCACACACTGACCGCTGACCACCAATAAACATTAAAAAGGCATTGAACCCTCTATTTTTTCGTGATAGTATAATGGTATTGCCATAGTTAAGCAAGTCTTTTCCCTGATACTTGCAGTCTCCAACTTGCTATAAAAGATTACAGCAGGAATACAATCGGTGAACGAAAAAGAGATAATCAAAAAAATCCAACGTATCGAAATATTTACCAATCGTCTTGTTAACACCGTCTTTGCTGGAGAGTATGAGAGTGTTTTCAAAGGACAAGGGATCACCTTTGATGAAGTCCGCGAGTATCAGGTAGGCGATGAAATCCGGACGATTGATTGGAATGTCACCGCACGGATGGGACAGGCTTACATCAAAAAGTACGTAGAAGAACGCGAACTCGTGATGATGTTGGTTGTGGATATGAGTGCCTCAACCAGTTTCGGTAGTATCGCCGAAACGAAGGCAGAAATTGCCGCCGAAATTGCGGCACTCCTCGCCTTTTCCGCCATCAAAAACAACGACAAAGTCGGGCTTATCTGCTTTACAGATACTGTTGAACACTTCGTCCCACCACGCAAAGGGAAAAGACACGTCTTACGCGTCGTTCGGGACATTCTCCATTTTCAACCGAAACAATCCAGAACAAACATTGAAACGGCGTTGTCGTTCGTTGATCGTGTGCTCAAACCGCACAGCGTTGTGTTTCTCATATCAGATTTCAAGGATATAGGGTATGAAAAGCAGTTACGCTTGAGTGGCAAGCGACATTCGCTTATCGCGATTACCTTGCAGGACAGACGTGAGGTGGAGTTGCCGGATGTCGGGCTCATCGAATTGGAGGACGCTGAGAGCGGAGAAACGGTCATTTTAGATACGCGTTCCGAGAAGGCACGACGAATGTATACGGAACTTAATCAGCGTGCCGATGCGGAACGTCGGCAGATTTTTCGAGCAAGTCAGGTCGATTCTATTCATATCAGGACAGATGAGTCGTATGTGAAACCGCTTATCCGATTTTTCCGTCAACGTGCCGCGCGAGGTTAAAGTCCGTATAGATTATGAGCAAATTAGTGGTAAAATTTAACACAAACCTTTGTTCAGAAAGACCCCCGACTGTAGATGCTGGACGATTTAGACTTCACCGTTGATGAAGACATTTTACGGGCTTTCGATGCAGACTAATCCTTTTCCGTTTCCGAATCTTTTGTCAATGTCCGCCAAAATGAACGCGAGGGACGGTTCATGTTGTCAAACATCTCATAATTTTCGTTCTTACAAAACTCGTAGAGTGCTTCGGTTAGCGGAATCTCAAACCCCGCGGCTTCCGCTGCTGCAAGGAAATAGGGCAATTCTGGATATTTGACGACGAGTGTTCCACCTTCTCCGTCTATGATACGTTTGGCGATTCTATCGAACTGTCCACGCCAACCATCGCCCATACCGATCGCTTCACGGATTGCGGTTGGATCCACGCCTGCACAAACACCATAAGCCATTGCCTCCATGAAGGCTGCGTCCCCAAGTCCCATCGCCAGTTGGTTTACGCCTTTGACGATCTGCCCGGAGCCGCTCGGACCGCAATAGACCACGTATTTCGGTTCTCCGAGAACTTCTAAGATCGGACGGCACCTTTTGACAGCTTCTGCCTCGCCACCGACAAAAATCCGAAGTGTGCCTGTTTCGGATCCATGTGGTCCACCGCTCACGGGAGCGTCTATCAGTGTGGCACCCTTTTCGGCGAATGCTGTCGCCAGTTCCTTTGTTTTCTCTACTTCTGTCGTGCCTAAATCAATAAAGATCTGATCCTCGTTTGCATTGGGGATGAAGTGTTGTTCAGCAACGCTGCAGAAGACATCGGAGGAACGCAAACTGGTCATGACGACAGCGCTGTTTTTAACAACTTCGGCAGTATCGTTCCCCGCAGTTGCTCCGGTTGCAGTGAGTGCTGTGCATTTTGCGGCATCAATGTCGTATCCGATAAGCGGATATCCGGCGTTATGGAGGTTTTTCGCCATCCTTCCGCCCATACTTCCGAGTCCAATAACGCCTATTGTTGGGAGTTGTTGAAGTGTCATAATTTTCCTGAGACTGTTGACATAATCATGTTACAGTTGGGGTGATTGTCCATGCGTCTAAACTGTCTAAAATTGCTTCGTCGCCGCGTGCGAAGATTGAGACACCCAGACTATCCTCGCGCGTCGGATAGATACGCTGCGTGAGACACAGCCGACTGTTGACAAAAACTTCCATTACAGATTTGTCTAAGAAGATATGGAGTTTCAGGGATTCACCTTCAGCCAGTTTGAAAGGTGCTTCCTGCGAGTTTGTGTAACGTTCGCCGCCATCTTCGTCTCGTGGTGTGAAGCGTGGATATTGGACTTCATCGTCTAAAGTTGATTTCGTGAGATCGATTTTAAGGCGTTCGTCGGTTGGTGAAAAGGAAATGGCGGTTTCTTCTTCGCCGTCCGGTGACCTGCGTACCTTCACACCGAATTCTGTCGCACTTCGCGGAGCGATTTCTAACCGCAGTTCGAGGCAGTCGCCGCTTACGGCTTCAATATTGCGTTCTGTATCAGCCTTGAGTTGAATCGTTTCTTGGTGATGATGCTTGGTGCGGAGTTTTTCGAGTTCTGGCACGGGTTCAACACAGAGGTCTCCATCTTCATTTAACGATAGCAGCCGCGGTAGCGTCATCACAGAAGCCCAGCCGTGTTTCTCCCAAGGACGGGCTTCACGAATCCAACCGAAGAAAATGCGCCGTCCTTTGTCGTCAAGGAGCGTTTCAGGTCCAGAGAGCTGTCCACCCTGCCAGTTCATACGTCCATGTGCTTCGGGATAAAACTGCTCATCGGTATAACGTCCGAGGTAGTAGTGCGCCATACCGTAAGGACGGTGCCCGTGCATCAGGAGCATATATTTGTCACCGAGTGGAAAGAAATCGGGGCAGGCGCAATCCTCAACTTCATCTGTCCAACGGCGCGAGGATTTATAGAATGGACCCAAATATTCCCACTGGATACAATCGTCCGATCGGAAAAGACTGGTCGCATCCCCTTCGTATCCGGGTCGGCTGTTTTTGTTCCCTATGAGCGCGTAATAGGTCCCGTTTTCATACCAAGCACACGGATCGAAGACATGATATTCTTGTGGTTCATCAGGGATCGGAATAACCGGATTTGCAGGCGAAGGGGTCCACTGAATTAAATCGTCATCATCGCTGGTTGCGATACAAGTGCCCTGATTCGGCACATGATAAATTAGCGTTGGAACTGGTGCGTTTTCAATAGCGTCTCCGCTGTATACCCCGCGTGGCATTGAGTTGTCAGTGACCGGTTTTATCGCGGGCGGGTGGTGTATCCAATGCACTAAGTCGTAGCTGGAGGAGTGGTCGAGAACAGGGAGCCATTCATCTGCATTCGGATTTGGCATCCGTCCGAGGTAGAAGACATGGTATCGTCCATTCCAAAAAATGGTGCAGTTTGCGTCGTTGAAAAACCCTTCGGGTGGGATTAGGTGATAGCGCGGTCGGTGCGGATCTGCCCACAGCAATTCTCGCAATTCACGCGCGTTTCCGATGTATTCTTGTAGATTTTTGATCGTCATTTCTGGATTCATCATATTGTACACGCTCCGCACCTTTTTGTAGTTTTAAACATTTCAAACATAGGATACAGTGTCAGAGTATAGCATGTTGAGAAAGCGTCCACAAGTAAAATCGGAAAAATGCCAAGTCCGTTTTGGTGTGCCTAAAAAAGTTTTCCTTGAGGTTTTTTATTCTCTCTGATATACTCCCTCTGATTGTTTTCGATGTCACTTGAATGGGTGAACTTCGCCTCGTTTCCATAATTCTAATGAATATTAACAAAGGAGTTAAGAAATGATGCGTATAATCGGATATGCCTTGATTCTGACGATGCTCGTTTTTGGAACGTTTGACGCGGCAGCGGAAATCTTGTTGCAGGAAGACTTTGAGGGAGATTTGGATTTAACCACTAAATGGCGGACAAACACTCCCAAATTTGTCTACCCGAAGGATGGTATTCTCTATTTGGACCAGGGAAAATCTGGCGGGGACTACGTAAGTCTTCGGTCTGCTCAACATTTCAATGATATCATCATTTATTATGAGTGGTTCATCATAGAATGGAGTGGACAGGGAGACGGTGGCGGCGCGTTACGGCAGACACCGAACGGTTCTTATTGGATGCGCTGGTGGGGACGAAGTAATGTCAAGGTAACCACGAATAAAGCTGGACCTGTTAACGCTTGGCAACCCTTTCCAGTGAAAGGCGGACAAGCACAGGCGAACTACGCGCAAGGATCAGATCGTTTCATACTGAAAGCGGCGTTAATGACGCAGGAAAAGCGGGTGACTATTCATATCTGGGATGTCACTGATAAAAAGATACAGGTCGCCGAATGGGAAATCAAGGACAATACTTACAAGTCGGGAAATATCAGTTTTGACTGCTGGAAATTCGGTATCTATGGCGTTGATAACGTTATTGTAGCCACGCCTGAGCACGAGGCGGAAATCTTCGCCGAAAACTTTGATCCGCACGGACTTGCCGTTCAACCTGAAGGAAAACTCGCGACTGTGTGGGGACACCTAAAATTGAACAATTGGTAAACAGAAAGGAATTTAGTCATGACGAAATGTGCACTTATCAGCGGTAGAGGTATGGGAATGATGCACGGCGGAAACTTTCACGCCCATCCGGATGCGGAGGTCGTGGCTGTCTGCGATATGGATACTGAACTCCTCGCGAACGCGAAAGAACACTTTGGGGTACCGGGGTACCCAACGATTGAGGAGCTCTTAGCGAATTGTGACCCGGATCTTGTGCTTCTCATTGTCAATGAGACCCGACGTATCCCACCACTGCGCGAATTGCTCGCAGCCGGACAGAATGTATTTACTGAGAAACCACTCTGTGGATTAGAGGGACAGGATCGTGTCCGTGAAGAGGACCTCGGCATTGCGGCACCTGCTATCGCAACGTGGCGCGACTCCAACCTCAAATTCGGGATTGATTTCAACTACCGATTTATGCACCATTTCCGTAAATTGCACGACGATGTCGCCGAGGGACGGTTGGGTGAGATTCGCATGGTACACGCGCGTGCACACTTCAACTGTTGGTCTCACGTGATTGATCAGATTCTCTGGACAGTTGGGAGACCGGAGTGGGTAAGCGTTGTCGGTGATCCGAATGAAAGTGGTGGTTGGAGACGTTTGATTCATATCGGTTGGGAAAACGGGGTCATAGGCTCCTTGAGTGGCACAAATCTCTGGGGCTACGACGACCATCCCCTTCGAGTTAAGGTCCTCGGCGATGAATTTTATGCAGAGGCAAAAGGGTTGGAAGGCTCCTACTCCCGCAGAAAAGCGAATAGTTCAGAAGTAGAAGAAGTGTGGGAAGCAGAAGAGGGGAACCCAGAAATGCCGGAGTCTTTCAAGCGGATGGCTGATGGTGTGATCAAAGCGATGCATGCCGATACAGCCTTCCCCGCAGATGGTGAAGCGGCATGGAATGAACTTGTGTTTGAGGCGGCTCTGCATAGATCCGCTTTGCAGAATAATGCGCGTGTATTTCTGAATGATGTGGAAGAGGACGCATTTGCCTAAACAGGGCTGCAGGCGCGGTTTTTCAGCCGCGCCCACGACTTAAGATATAGCAGCTTATGCGAGAGGTTTATAGCCCCGAATTACCCAGCAACACCGCCTTGAACAGCGATCTTAATCGCGTCCTTGCCGTCTAAGTGATAGCTGCCGTGGAGAGCGTCGAACCCCTTGGATACATCCTCTAACGGAAGAATATGACTGACGAATCCATCAAAAAGGGACGCATGTTTCTCAAGCATTGGAATGGCACGTAGGAAATGCTTCCTTTCAAAACCCCATCCGGCTTCCAATCGAAGGTTTTTGCGCATTAACATCTGGTTTGGATTGCAGTCAAAGCTGCCAACATCCACGAAATGCCCGTATACAACGTAAGTTCCACCGTACCTGATATAGTCCAAGCCTTCAGGGATAGCAGCGAGAAAACCAGTGCATTCGTAGACGACATCCGCACCTTCGCCTTGTGAGGTATTTTCTCGGACGATCCGCTTTCGTTCTTCAGGATCAGGCACTTCGGCGATGTCAATGATGAGATCTGCCCCCAACCTTTTCGCCATTTCAAGCCTTCCCGGAGGTCCACCGACGACGATGAGTCTTCCGGCACCAGAGACTCTTGCCCAATTAAGCGCGAGCAGACCGATGGGACCGGTCCCCTGAATCACAACAGTATCCCCGAATTCGATTTTGCCGCGGGACACACAGTGCGCTGCACACGAAGCCGGTTCGGCGAGAACGGCGATTTCGGGTGGCAGATCGGTTTTGAGGAACATATTTGTTGATGGATTTGAAAGGTAGATGTATTCACTGAAGCCACCGCGCAGATACGGTGCTTCTTCCGACGGAGAAAATCCGAGACCACCACTGGGCGAGAGCGCAACTCTGTCCCCTACTTTAACGGGGTTTCCGAGGTAGTCCGTTTCGACTCCTTCCCCTAAAGTCTCAATCACGCCGACATTCTCGTGTCCGAGAATAATATCATGGTTGATGCGCTGAAATTCCCAGTTGTGGAGGTCAGTGCCGCAAATACCGCCTAACTCCTGACGCACGAGTACTGTGCCGGGTTCAGGCTTAACTATCGGATATTCTCGGATTTCAAAATCTTTGCCACTCATTACTGTGGCACGTGCAGTTCTGGTTCCCATTGTAAAACTCCTTTTTTTAGCGCTATCGGAGACCATCAGCCATCAGTTAAAAAACTCTCGTTTAGTGGAAGTCTCTTTGCTGACTGCTGACTGCCATTTTGCCAATGCCGCCTCAACAAACCGCAAGGAACATTAAGAAACTTTGACGATGATCTTGCCGAGTTTCTCGCCTGTGAAAAGCGCGATAAACGCCTTTGGTGCATTCTCTAAGCCCTCTATGATCGTCTCTTCCCACTGTATTTTACCTTCAGTTATCCACTGCCGCATATCGCTGTAAAATTCAGAGTTCCGCTCCATGAAGTCGGTAACGATAAACCCTTGTAACCGGATCCGTTTGCCGATGGCAGAACTGAGGTTTGTCGGACCGGGCGTAGGTTCAACATCGTTGTATTGAGAAATCATCCCACACAGAGGGATACGTCCATGCATGTTCATTACGGCGAGTGCTGCTTGGAGATGTCTGCCTCCCACATTCTCGAAGTAGATGTCAAGCCCGTCTGGACAATGCTTCCTAAGCTCGGCTTCCAAATCGTCGACATTTTTATAGTTAAATGCAGCATCAACGCCTGCTGTTTCAAGTAGCCACGCGACTTTCTGATCAGAGCCTACACTCGCGACAACTCGACACCCTTTGATTTTGGCAATCTGACACACAATTGAGCCAACCGCACCCGCTGCGGCGGACACGAAGACTGTTTCGCCTGCTTTCGGTTGACCGATCTCCAGAAATCCGAAGTAAGCGGTGCGTCCCGGCATACCAACCGCGCCTAAAAACGATTGGAGGGGTGCGATCGTTGTGTCAACGGCGGTGACGCTCCCTGCTGGTGCGACGTAGTGGTCCCGCCATCCTAACATTCCTGTCACATAGTCCCCGACCTGAAATTGACCGCTATTTGATTGTACAATTTGACCTGCACATCTACCTTCCAATGGTTTACCGAGTTCAGCGGAGCGCATGCCGCCGCGCATATACGGGTCTACTGATGTGTAAAGGTTTTGGACGAGGACCTCTCCTGCTGCGGGTTCGGGAAGGGGTGCCTCTACGAGTTCAAAGTCGCTTTCCTTGGGCATACCCACGATCCGGTTCTTAAGACGAATTTGTTGGCTTACAAGATTCGACATTCTTTTTTCCTTTCTATTGATAACTTGATTTATTTGATCGGCGTTAATGTAATGATAGCATATCTGAGAAAAAAGTCAAGATCGGAGCGATAAAGAATTCGCTTGACAGCCGTTTGTGAATGTGGTTTGATTTAGTGACTTAAGTAAGTTCCAATAATGGGTTTTCCATAGTGGCTGAAAAGTGATAGCGACAGGAGCAAACATGAAAGTCGAAAAACGGAAAGAGAAATACGATCAATTAATCGCTGACGGGTACTGTGTCGTTGCGGATGTCTTGAAGGAAGAGATGCTTACGCAACTTCGGACGGTGACTGATGAATTGCTTGACGCACAAACGGAAGACCAACGCGAAGCCTATCGCTCCTCTGGCAGCATGATTAGCGTGTATATGCATTCACTGTTCGCGGAACTCGTTGTTTATCCTCGGACACTGGAGGCTCTTGAGGCTTTGGGGTTCTTGAGACCGAAATGGTCGTCAGGGTATGTCATCAGCAAACCACCTCAGAGTCCACCGCTATTTTGGCATCAGGACTGGTGGGGTTGGAACGATCCGTGCAGCTACACGGCATTGCCTCAGCAACTGTTCCTCATGTATTATTTGGTTGACACAACACCTTATAATGGGTGTCTCCGTGTGATTAAAGGTTCACATCTCAACCGACATCCGCTGCACGATATACTGCCCGATGCCCACGGCGAAGCACTCCAGCGTGTTGATGATGCTAACCATCCGGCATATCAACACTTTTCGGGTGAGGTTGACATACCCGTGAAGGCAGGAGATTTGGTTATTGGGGATTCTCGGCTGCTACATGCTTCACACGGCAATCAATCGGATAAACGTCGGACTGTGATTACGCTCTGGTATCATCCGTTTTTTGCGTTGTTGCCAACACCAATGCAGGCACATATCGGACGACTCCGGCAGCGTCTCGCTTGGTCGGAGGCAGATTGGAAACGGATCGCTGAACTTGCGCCGGTCTGTGAAAGTGATGTCGAACCGCTAAAATGGAATCGGAACCCGGGACCTGAACTGAAATAGCAGTATTTCAACACCGACTGAATTTCATTTGAAAACAACAGAATTTCATGATATACTTTGCAGCGGAGAAACCGAAAGTCTATATTGAGACGACGGTTGTGAGTTATTTAGTGTCACGGCCCAGTGCTGCTGCAACCGTAGCGTCTTGGCAACAAGCAACTCGGCGGTTGTGGGAGGAGTCTACGGATAGGTTTGAGTTTGTTGTTTCAGATGTAGTTCTTGATGAAGTCAAGGAAGGCGATGTAATCGCAGCCCAGCAGCGACTTGAAGTTTTATCGCTTTTAAGGGTATTGGAAACATCACCGGAGACAGATTTGCTTGCACAAAAATTGCTGAATGCTGGTGCTGTGCCACAAAGATCGGCTCCGGATGCAGAACATATTGCTATCGCCACGGTACACAGTATTGAATACCTTGTATCGTGGAACCATAAGCATATCGTGAATGAAAACAAGCGTGATCATATCAATCAAGTCTGCCAAGAAGCAGGGTTTAATCCAATAACTATTTACACACCTATAGAGTTAATGGAGGAATTTCACATGAAAGAGATCCCTGAAGACTACACGGATCCCATCCTTGAGGAATGCTATCGGATGAAAGAGGCATTCGCTGCCAAGTTCAATTCTATTGAGGAACTCTCTGCGTATCTGAGAGCACGGCAGGAAGAGCGTAAACGGCAAGGCGTAAAATACGTCTCGTACTACAAGCCTCCAGAAGAATCTGACAAAGATGTTTAAAGGGAGGACTTCTGCGATGCCACACCCCCCCATTTTTCATCCGTATACGTTTGGTGAAGAAGAACGAAAAAAAATGGATCAGGATGGACATTTCGTTTTGTCTGGCTTGCTCACGCCGGATGCACAGGAGCAATTGACGAACTCACTCTCCTATATTCATGAACTCTCCCGTACACCAAGAGAAGGACATGAACCGAACCGTTTTTCTGCGGAGTACAACAGTTACCTTGAGAGCCTGATTGCACATCCGCAGATGCTTGAACTCGCACGGAAGGTTCTGGGTGAAGATATCCGATACGATCACTGTGTGAGTCTCAATCGCCCAGGCGGTAATGGCGGTATCGGATGGCACAGCCACGGATACTCCGATGACAATCCGAGTTTGGGGTTCGTCCGTATTTTCTTCTATGTCAACGGATTTGAACCCGACGATGGTGGTTTGAAGGCTGTTCCCGGAAGCCACCTCTATCGGGATGCAAGGATCCATGCCCGGACGGATGAAGCACTGCGCGAAGGTTGGCTCGTAGGAAGAAAGCATCCAGAGACAGGAGAACCCCTTGAAATTGAAGCGTTATCCGCACCACCCGGTACGGTCGCGTTGATGTGGACACATGCCGCACATGCTGTGTCACCAAGAAAAGAGGATAGTGATACGCGGTGGAGTGTGGTCTATGCCTATCGGAATCCGGGCAGACCGTCCGGTGCCCGTTGGATTAACCCTGAATTTGAACGAAAACCGATCCCTGGTGCAGAAGGATTGATGTCTCTTTATTAGCAGTCAGCAATCAGCAGTCGGCAATCAGCAAAGAGGTGACTGGTTTATCTCAAAATTTATACTTATGTCTACACACGTCCTTTAATACCTTAACAAAAGTGCGTTTGTAGTAGAGTGATTCATAACCGACAACTAATCCCCCGGCAGCTATCAAAGAACTATGCGAGAAAATAAACCGAATATTCTCTTGCTTATCAACGACGAACACCGTCCCGATGTCCTACCAATCGAAGGAGACACGGCTATCCGCACGCCGACCCTCTCTCGGTTTATGGATGAGGGTATCTACTTCCGTAACGCCTATACGCCTTCCCCGATTTGTGTCCCCGCACGCCAAAGTTTTCTTTCAGGACTCTACCCGCGTAACTGCGGAAGCCTCAACTTCGGTGATCCGATGCCGACAGAGGTCCGAACGATTCCGGGGCAGTTGGGAAATTACGGGTACTATTCCTGCTGCGCGGGGAAAATGCACTTCGTCGGAACCGATGTGATGCACGGTTGGCAGGAACGGGTAGGACGCGACATCATCGGTAATAACGGCTATCCATATCCCGCTGTTAAGGATGAACACTACGCACAGACCGAACGAGAACCGGGTACTGGACCGAAGCAGGACAAGGTTATTCAGGAAGTCCGAGACGCACAACCCGGCTTAGGACAATGGATGATTCATGACCAATACAATGTAGATGGTGCGCTGCTGTTTCTTGAGGAGTATTTCGTCAACGCCTCCTACGATCGTCCGAAGTTCAATCCGCTCTGTATGGCAGTAAGCCTCATAGCACCGCACTATCCGTATCAGTGTCCACTCGATCTGTTTACCTATTATATGCAGCGGGTAGAGCCAATTGTTGAGGAGCCAAACGAGCAGTTTGGATACGACGATTTCTTTAGGGTCCGAGTCGGCGAAGACGTTACCTACCGTCAGGCGCACCGAGCGACCGCGGCGTACTATGGAATGATTGAATGGATGGACGCACAATTCGGTCGGGTCATTGAGAAACTGGAACATTTGAATGTCTTAGACGATTTCATTATCGTTTTCCTCTCTGATCACGGCGAGATGCTCGGCACGAAAGGACTTTGGGAGAAACAGAGTTACTTTGAGGCTTCGGCACGGGTACCGCTTTCCATCTGGTATCCGAAGCGATTTGGACGAGAACCGAAAATCGTTGAGCAGAACGTATCGCTGGTCGACCTGTTCCCGACTATATGCGAGTTAGCAGAGATTCCAGCACCTGATGAACTTGATGGTAACTCTCTCGTGCCGCTGATTGAAGATAATACAGTAGAATGGCAGGACACCGTTTACAGTGAACTATGGCGTGCCCAGAACGGCCCCTCTGTGATGGTCAAAGAGGCGAGTTTGAAGTATTTCCGATTCGACAACGACAAGGGATGGCCCGAACAACTCTTTGATCTCTCCAAGGACCCGGATGAACGAAACAACTTAATTGATACACCCGCCTATGCCGATGCCCTCTCAAAGCTGCGTGCCAAAGCCGATGCCTTACCCGAGCCACGCCGTAAAGATGAGAACAACAGGTTCATTGACCCGTATCGTCCCATCACGTTATCGCATTAAAGTTGCACGTCGCGCATTTAGATTCTTCTGTCCAAAAGATCTGTTATCTGATAAAAGTCGTCGTTTCTCCACTATAGGCATCTTTGATCCGTTGTGCGTGATTCAAAAGCAGATCCAATTTTTGTATCTCTTGATAGGAGAAATATCCGTATTCGGTTGTTTCGCAACTCAGCCGGAGTTCCCCACCCACAATTTCCGCTTCAAAGCATAGAGCCACCAACTGGATTCTGTTTCCGTCTTGATACACGACTAACTCATCTGAGGTTGTGTAGATGCCGATTAAGTGTTTTATTTTAACTTGCAAACCCGTTTCCTCTTCGACCTCTCGAATGCACGTCTCACTCGCGCTTTCACCCGGCTCCATTCCTCCGCTTGGTAAACACCATTGGTTATTATCTTCACGTCTTGTTAATAGAATCTTTTCGCGACCCTTATCAAAAATAACAGCCGAACATCCAACGCGGATTGTGCCATTTTGCCCGACACGGGGTCCCGTAATAATTTTAGCCATTTCCATTTCTCCATCTGTTGTTATAAAATATGCGTTGGTTTAATAGACAGACGAAAGCAGATCGTCTGTCTCAATGAGAAGGATCTCCTCTTTTTCTGCCCTCTGTTTGAGTGCATCTGTAAAGCCGCTCGCAGAAAACAGCAAGTACCGCGGATCCCGATGCCAGCGAGCCGGAACCTTCTCGGTTTTTCTAATGAGATTATTTAGAACGTTTTCGCCAACTGGAGCATTCCACCACTTGCACTCACCAAATGAGTGGCTTTCGTCAACGTTTTCTGTTAGTACATCTATCTCAATGTTGGGTGCCCAATGCGCCCCGACCTGTTTGGGAGCGACCTTTGATTTTTCTGCCCAATACAGGTTAATATATTGACGACAAATGTCTTCAAAAATTTCCCCCATATAGTGTGGGAGATTCGGAGCAATTATCTCCTCATATACCAAATCTGCGTTTCCAGATTCGATGAGACTGCGATTCGGTAGCACGAACCGGAACCAGAATTTGACGTAGTTGTCAGCGATTTTATAAAGTCCCTTTTTGCTTTTTTGGGGTGCCCGGTCAGTGACGGGTGTTTCGCGTTTGACTAACCTCAGTTCTCTAAGCACGCTGAGATATTTATTCACGTTCGTTGGCTCAAGTCCGACCCGTTGAGAAATCTCATTTAATCGCGTCGCACCACCGGCGATTGCCTGTAACACACTCGCATAAGTTCTCGGTTCCCTGAGTTCTGTGCGCAACAAGAAATTAACCTCATCGAATAAGGACCCTTGGGGCATGAGTAGTTCGTCTTTGATATGCTGTTCAAGCGCTCTTTGTGAATCGTTTGCGGAACGCAACGCAAATTGATTGAGATACGCAGGGATACCGCCGAGGATACCGTAAGCAATTAGTTTTTCCTTGGGAGAATATTCTGAAAAGAAATATCCACTATCACGATAGGAGAGTGGCATCAAACGGAGTTGCCCAGTGCGCCGTCCATATAAAGGGGACCGTTCCGCCAAAACCTCTTGCTCCATGAAACTCACTTGCGATCCGCACAGAATCAAGAAGAGTTTACTATTTTTTCCGTGTAGGTCCCAAAAGCGTTGAATTAGCGAAGGGAGTGCTGCGTTATCCTCACAGAGATATTGAAACTCATCAAGTACCAAAACGAGTCGTTCTTCTTGTGCCTGTTGTGCGAAATAAACCAGCGCGGTTTCCCAATCGTCAAAGACGAGGCTCTGAAGTAACGGGTCATCAAGAAGATGCCGAGCGGTTTCCGTGAGCTGCTGGAGGTGGTCCCGTTCTTTCAATTGGCTAGCGAGGAAATAAATACTCCTTTTACCTTTACAGAATTGCGTCAATAGTTCAGTTTTCCCAACCCGCCTCCTGCCGTATAACACAAAAAATTCCGCTACCTTTGACTGAAACATTCGCTCTAAAGCAGCTAATTCTTGGTGGCGATCAAAGAACATGAATTTTCTCTCCCAAAGCTCGGTTCAGAGTATTATACGCTAAATTATTATACTCTAAAGTATAATTAAAAGTCCAATAAAATTAATGGTGCTTGCACATATTTCACTTTAAATGATATACTATTGAACAATCTTGAGGATAGTGAGACGGACGTTGATGTATGGAAGTTAACGATAGGTGAACATCGGACATCACCCGTACAGAAAAACGGAGGAAACATTCTATAATGACACAGTTATTACGTTTGAACGGTTCGACATCAGTTCGCAGGCGTTGCATAGGTCTTATAATATTCCTGTTGGGAGTGGCAATTGTATTGCAACCCGCCGATGCCGAGAAACTTCGATTTGACCGAGATATTCTGCCAATCTTGTCAGATAAATGTTTTGCGTGTCACGGGCCCGATTCGGCGGTGCGTCAAGCCAACCTACGACTTGACACTAAAGAAGGTGCCTTCTCTGCACCGAGTGGCTATCCAATCATCGTCCCGGGTGAACCGGAGAACAGCGAATTAGTCCTGCGCATCACACACGAAGACATCGACCAGCGGATGCCGCCACAGATCTCCAATCGGCAGCCAACACAGGAACAGATCGACACGCTCATTCAGTGGATTGCCGAGGGTGCTGAATGGGAAGATCATTGGGTCTACAGTTTGCCGAATCGGGTTGAACCTCCTACTGTCACAGACAGCACATGGGTTCGCAATCCTATTGACGCGTTTATACTTGGAAAGTTAGAGGCAGAGGGACTCACACCGTCAATAGAGGCGGATAAGCGGACGCTCATCCGTCGTTTGAATTTTGACCTTACTGGATTGCTACCTACGCCTGCTGAGGTAGAGCATTTTTTAAGAGATGAAACCCCGGATGCCTACGACTCACTCGTTAACAGGCTTCTGTCTAAACCGCAGTACGGTGAGCAGTTGGCAATGTACTGGCTCGATCTCGTGCGCTATGCGGATACGAGCGGTTACCATGCTGATGAAAATGTGAGCATCTGGCCCTATCGCGATTATGTGATAAAAGCGTTTAATGACAACATGCCGTTTGATCAGTTCACACTCGAAAATCTTGCAGGCGATCTCTTACCGAATCCGACAGTTACACAGAAGGTGGCTGCCGGTTATAACCGTCTAAATCAGACAACCTCAGAGGGCGGTGCACAAGCGAAGGAATATCTCGCAATCTACGCTGCAGATCGGGTGCGGACAACTGCATCCGTCTGGTTAGGTGCAACCCTCGGTTGTGCGCAGTGTCACGACCACAAATTTGACCCCTACACTGCCAAGGATTTTTATAGTTTTGCTGCATTCTTTGCCGATGTTAAAGGACCTGGTGTATACGGCGGTGGGAGTAAGTGGGAACCTGTCGTTATGTTACCCACCCGTATGCAGGAATCAACATTGCGAGAAATTAACGACGAATTGGCAAAGTTAGAACAGGTGTTCAAGGCATCGTCCCCCGGATTGGCAGCAGAACAGGCATCGTGGGAGAACGAGATTCTTTCACTTCTCGAATCAACAGAATCTACTGATTTTGCTTGGGTGGACGATGCACAGGCAAACGGCGGTAGGACCGAGGGTACATGGACGTTTGTCGGCAAGAATGAAGCCCCTGTTTTCAGTAAATTGTTATCACGTCGCCAGACAGCGGAAGCTGAGCAGACAGTCCAGCACGCCTTCCGAGGTGCTAATCGGAAGTTTACCCTCGCTGAAGACGATCAACTTTTTGCTTACATCTGGATTGACCCAGAGGCACCCCCAGAAACAGTCATGCTCCAATGGAATGACGGCAATTGGGACCACCGAGCGTTTTGGGGTGAAGATAAAATCGAGTCTGGTGGGATTGGAAACGACACACCTGCTCATAAACCGATGGGACCCCTGCCAGCAGCTGGTGAATGGGTGCGACTTGAGGTAGATCCGACGGATGTTGGATTAAAATCGGGAAGTGTCCTTAATGGGATGGCTTTCACCCAGTTTGGTGGCACCGCTTATTGGGACGTGGCTGGCATCGCGACCACTCGCGGTTCAGCAGTGAAACACACCCATACGGAACAGGTGATTGCAGCAATTCAGGTAGATGCCTCCGTTAGAACGACAAGTCAACGCGAGCAGATTGCAGCGGAATATCGGCGCATCACACCAGCACTCGACGGTATCCGCAATCAGATGGCAGATTTACGGAAGCAGAAATCCGAGGTAGAAAAAGAAATCCCTTACTCACTCACGACTGAATCCACACAACCGCGCACGACCCGTGTTTTACCACGAGGCAACTGGCTGGACGATTCCGGTGAGATCGTCGAACCGATGATACCGACGTTCCTTGGGGACTTGGGTATCAAAAACCGCCGTCCGACTCGATTAGAGCTTGCGCGGTGGGTCGTGTCGAAGGAAAATCCATTGACAGCGCGTGCTTTTGTAAATCGTTTGTGGGCACTCTACTTCGGAATGGGATTGTCCCGCGTCTTGGATGACCTCGGTGCACAAGGTGAAGCACCTGTACATCCTGAATTGCTTGATTGGCTTGCTGTCGAATTTATGGAGAGCGGTTGGAACGTCAAACATATCGTAAAACTTATCGTCACCTCGAATGCCTATCGTCAATCCTCGAAACCGACGGAGGTGTTGCGCGAAAAGGATCCTTACAACCGTTTGGTTGCCCGACAATCCCGTTGGCGATTAGGTGCAGAGACGGTCCGCGATAACGCGCTGTTTTTGAGTGGGCTCCTTGTTCCCAAAATCGGCGGTCCGAGTGTGAGACCTTACCAACCGAAGGGTTACTATTCAAACCTAAACTTTCCGAAGCGGGTCTATGCCCATGATACAGGAGAAAATCAGTATCGCCGTGGGCTTTATACGCACTGGCAGCGCACTTTCTTGCATCCAAGTATGATGGCATTTGATGCACCGAGCCGTCAGGAGTGTACCGCCGAACGTGCAACTTCCAATACGCCGATGCAGGCACTGACTCTACTTAACGATCCAACTTACGTTGAAGTGGCGCGTGTCTTTGCTGCGCGGATTCTCAGTGAAGGCGGTGAATCCATTGCAGAGCGTATCAACTGGGCGTATCAGCGGGTCCTGTCTCGAATGCCGCAGCCCCAGGAACTGGAGATTATGGCAAATCTCTATGGAAAACACCAAACCGAGTATACGGCTAACCTTGATGCTGCTGATGCGCTTGTCGCGACAGGCGAAGCACCTGCGACCGAAGATGTTGCGTCAGACGAATTAGCGGCGTGGACTTCTGTAGCACGGGTGATACTGAACTTGCATGAAACGATCACTCGGTATTAATCGTGGATCGTTTAAACTGGTAGGCGCGGTTTTCAACCGCGCTTCCATTAAGTTATAGGAAAAAATCATGCAAACAAACATATTCACGTTACCAGTCAGTCTTGAACAGGTCGCGGCCTTGATTAAACGGATGCATCCAGAAGACCGACAGCGATTGCTGGCGATGGTACCGGAGTTGACTGCTGAAGCGATCAAACAAGAAAAGTTACTTGACGAGGCGAATCGAACTGTTGCGGAACTCAAACAAGAACTTCTGGTCGAACTCGGAGGAGAGCCGTTATCCTCGGATGAGCCATTCTTAGACGGACTCACGCTTGGGCAATACCTTGAGTTATCTGAGGCGGAGCGAGCGAAACTTTGGGACAAATGGAGTGAAGTTGCCCTTGAAGACATCGAAGAAGTAGAGGTGCCTCCAAATGCGCTGCCTGCTCGATAAAGTTACAGCACGACACATCATGGAAGGGATGCTAAAACTTGTCGAAGAACGTACAGTGACATCAACTGAGTTGTTTGCTCTTTACTTTTATCAAGGTGCTCGTTCTGGTAAAATTGCGTTGTTTATACTCCCACAGACGCACAACTTATTGAAGCGTTTAGAACACTTACCGCGTTATGTTGTGATTATTCAGCACTTCTTGGAAGCAACACAAGTTTTATATCCTACACAATACTTCAAACGGTGGGCGAGGCGTTTACGAGAATACGGTTTCACAAAAGAAGATGCGGAAGTCCTCGCGTTGGCGACATTTGGAACGACTTCAAGTGGAGATATTTTGGGCATGCATATAATAGCAACTTTTGATCAACCAATGATCAACCGATGGACCGCGCAACGGACAGAAATTCAAAGGCGGCTGTTAAACATGCAACAGCACCTTGGATATCCTTATTGCCACGTTTCTTTGCCTATTGTTGAACATCCCGAGCGGATTCAGATTTAGAGTAAAGGTAGTGTTCTGTCCACATCAAAATGATGGGTAAAACGTATTTAGAGCGCGTCTGGATGCCGTGATGTCCGCGGATCTACTTGTAGGAGCAAGTGTTTTTGCTTGGGTGTTTCCGCGTGCTCGCGACTTCTATACTTCAACTTTGGTGCAACAAAGCAGTAGTTCAGTTTGTGAATTTTGTAAATAACTGAGGATAAATCTGGGAAATAACAGATGAAATCCATTAATTTAAAAAAAGTTTTATATGGGTTGACGCGTGTTTTTCTTATTTTAACTGGTCTCTGTCTGGCACTTGGGTTACTTAATGGAATTCTTAGGAATAGTTGGGATGTATTTCTTATAGGCTTATGGGGTTTGATATTAATTGGCATAATTGGACTCATTTACGGCATCACTGAGTTAATCGTAAGACGCTTTACGATCCAGGAAACTTTAGACGCTATTTTCAGAACACCGGACCCGATAACATTAAAATGGTGGAGGGTAGAGTCTTTCTTGACTACGTATAGAGCAAAATCCATTAAGGGAAAAGAATCGAGGGTGAGGTTTGAATTGAATGGTGCTATCGTAACCTTTCACCGTCCTCACAGTGAAAAAGAAGCATACCCTTATCAAGTGAAGGACGCTCGGCGTTTTTTGGAAGAGCAAAGATAACTGAATGAAGTACAAAGAGTATAGCGCACACATTGAGTACAGTGAAGAAGACGGATGTTTCGTCGGTCATATTGCAGGTATAACCGACATTATCGGGTTTCACGCGGACACTGATTCTGAACTTCAAGCGGCTTTTGAAGAAGCCGTGGAAGATTATCTGGAAACGTGTGAAAGACTGAATAAGCCACCTCAAAAGTCATATTCCGGAAAGTTAAGATTGCGAATTCCGCCGGACATCCATGTAGCGATTGCAGAAGCTGCGGAAGCCAGTGGGAAAAGCCTTGACCAATGGGCGACAGAAACTTTCATGCATGCGGTTTCTGTGCAGTCAAAGACCTTGGCACCAGAGTCCTAAGGGAAAAAAAACAGGAAACATTAAAAATGGAACAGACAACACAAATAGAACTAACAAATCAGAGCGATCTGATTTTGGTAAGAGCAGGCGTTATGAAACCCGAAGATGTTCGACGACTGACCGTCGAAGAAGCACTCGTTGATACTGGTGCCACAGGACTTTGTTTACCCGCACCGCTTATCGAACAACTCGGACTTACGCCACTCAGAAGGGTTCAAGCAGAAACCGCCAATGGTATGGTAGAACGCGTTATTTATTCAGAGGTGGAATATACCGTTCTGGAACGAAGCGACTCTATTCGGGTAACAGACCTCCCCGAGGGTATGCCTATCCTCGTTGGACACATGATCTTAGAGGCTCTTGACCTCTGTGTTGACATGAAAAAAGGATTAATTCATAATCCTGAGCACGGTGGAGAATGGAGAATAAGGATTCTATGAAAACTAAAGGCACCGACATATAACCTGGAGTTTCCAATTCGCGATGGAAACCTGCGGAGGATACCTGCTATCTTCTGCAAATAGGAGGAATCAGATATGGCTATGGATATTCATGAAGAAACCAACTTACGCCTTACGAGGCGGACATTTCTGGGAAAAACGGTGCGGAGTGTTGGATCGCTCGCGCTTGCATCTTTACTGACACCATCACTTGTTAATGCTGCACCGGAGATTGAGCGGTGGCCAGGTATTGTTACCACACCACATGTACCACCGAAAGCAAAAACTATTATCCACCTCTGTATGGCAGGCGGTCCGTCACATCTGGAGACTTTGGATTACAAACCGAAACTCGCAGAACTCCATGGGCAACCGATGCCAAAGTCTTTCACTGAAGGGCAGCCGATTGCACAGCTCCAAGGACAAGCGGATTCACTCAAGTGCTTAGGTCCAACACATGAATTCAAAAAATATGGGCAATCGGGGCAGGAGATGAGTACGGCGTTTCCACATATTGGAAGCCTCGCTGATGATATTTGCATCGTTCGCTCCCTGAAAACCGAGCAGATTAACCACGATCCAGCACACACCTTTATGAACACTGGCACTGCAATTGCGGGAAGACCGAGTATGGGTTCGTGGTTGCTCTACGGACTTGGCAGTGAGAACGAAAACCTACCCGGCTATGTTGTTCTCACCTCTTCTGGTGGTGGTCAAGATCAACCGATTGCAACCCGGCAGTGGCATAGCGGATTTCTGCCTGGTCAGTTTCAAGGTGTCCAGTTCCATTCAACTGGCGATCCCGTTCATTATGTCACCAATCCCGGTGGTGTGAACACAGAACAACAGCGAGACGTTGTGGATGCCGTGCAATCGTTGAACAGTATGCTCGACGAGACTGTGGACGATCCGGCAATCTCGACGCGTATCAGTCAATACGAGATGGCGTTCCGCATGCAGACGAGTGTCCCGGAGTTGACCGACATCTCTAAAGAGCCACAGCACGTTCTGGATGCGTACGGCGCGAAGCCGGGTGATGGTTCCTACGCCTCAAACTGCCTGCTCGCACGACGCTTAGCCGAACGTGGCGTGCGATTTATCCAACTCTACCACCGTGGTTGGGACCATCACGGCGGCATTGAGAACGCTATTAAGACAACCTCTGGCTATGTTGATAAGGCAACCGCTGCGCTCGTCAACGATCTGAAACAGCGTGGCATGTTAGACGAAACCTTGGTGATCTGGGGTGGTGAGTTTGGTCGGACACCAATGGCACAAGGCACCGGACGCGACCATCACATCAAAGGATTTTCGATGTGGATGGCGGGTGGTGGCATCAAAGGTGGTGTTAGTTACGGAAACACTGATGAGTTGGGATATAATGCCGTTGAAAATATCGTGCATGTCCACGACTTCCATGCCACGATGCTGCACCTCTTCGGGATTAACCATGAGAAACTCGTCTATCGCTTCCAAGGCAGAGACTTCCGCCTCACCGATGTCCATGGGCATGTCGTCCGTGACATTTTGGCTTAAAATTGACATACTCTCCCTGCTAAAGCATGGGAGATTCTCTAAAGAGAATCCGTTTGCTTTGCAGTGGGATTGTGGGGTATAGACTTCGGATGAAGTCTGCGAGGGTTACTTGCGAGCGCAAGTCTGACACCTTCTAACCCAAAGGTTGATGTCCCAACCTTAAGAATGTTGACCGCGGCGTTCACGTCGCGATGGTGATTCGTTTTACACCCTTGACACCGCCAGTAACGCACTGACAAGTCCATGAACATTTGAGGCTGTCCGCAGGTGCTACACGTTTTTGACGTGGGTTCAAACCGATCAATATAGCAAAGTTGCTTCCCATGTTTTTTGGCTTGGTGCTGCAACTTCTGATGGAACCCATACGGCGCAATATCAGAGACTTTACGTCCCCAGAGACGTTTCATTCCTTCAAAGCAAAGCGTCTCAAAACAGAGTATATCGTGCTGATGCACTAAAGACTTGGCGAGTTTCCAATGATGGTCCTCGCGCTGCCGTCTGATTTTTCGGTGAACACGGGCAGTGTTTAAACGCTCTCGCTCTCTGTTATGACTACCTTTGACTTTGCTTGAATGCCTTTGTTGGGCAGATTTCAAATCAGCGTGTGAGGTGCTATAGAAGTGAGGGGATTCTCGTTGTGTGCCATCGGAACAGGTGAACAGCGTTTTGATACCGAAGTCATACCCTGCAGCTTTACCCGTCTTAGGTGTAGATTCGGTTGCGATGTGGTCTGTTACAACAGACATATAGAAATCACCAAGGCCATCTTCTTTGACGGCAACGGTCTTAATATTTCCGAGTATCGGACGACTGAGATTAAAACGATAGTGGCGTTTCATGATACGCACTTTGTCACCATAGATACCAAATCCAAGATCGCCTTCTTCGGGGTCGGCAAACTCAAATCCTGATGGACCCATCGTGAAGGAATATGGATTTCTCCAAGAACGGAACTTCGGCGGACGTTTGGCTATCTTCTTAAAGAATCGCTGGTATCCGTCATCAAGCCGTTTGAGTACCCGGCGGGCAGCCCAAGAATCTAACTCACGCCAATGGGAAAATATCTCAGGGTGTGATTTACGCAGGCTGGTGAACTCTCGCGACATCTCATAGAAAGACATATACGGCAATCCGAGAGAATATCGCGTGCGTTGCCACCCGAGAAAGTAGTTAAATATATCATGTGCAATCCACACTAAGCGTTTTAAGTTGCGATTGCGGGGGGCACGAAAGAGTTTAAAAGTAAAAGCAAACATGGTATCAAGTATCAAGATTTTAACCCCCGTCTAAGTGGGTAGGCAGACACATTGTCAAGCGACAATGCTTAGACTGTCTGCCGACTTGATACTTATATTCTACCATCTTTCGGACCGAAGGTCAAATCTTTTTCAGGCGTTTGGTCCTTTCCAAGAAGGCGGATTTTCATCACCCTACTAAAGCATGGGTGCTTTCAATCCGAAGGGTTTGGTAATTCGAGTTGCTACCTAACGGTTTCTATACGTTTGAACGCACCAATTATACTGTAGGGGTAGGTCTCGTGCCTACCCTTGTGGGTTTATGAGAAAAAGTGAGGTTGCAAAGTTGAGAAAAACTGACAGGATTTTAGTATACATCTCGTTCTTGTTGATTCTGACGGTATCTGCCTTCAGTCATGAGTTCCCAATGGTGGAACCCGAAGCAGTTGGGCTTTCTACCGAAAGGCTCTCAAGAATTGATAAAGTAATGGAAACGCACATCGCTCAACAGAAAATCGCTGGCGGTGTTATACTGATTGAGAGGTACGGAAAGATCGCGTATCTCGGGGCTCACGGTATGATGGATGTAGAGGCAGAAAAGCCGATGATGCCCGACACCATTTTCCGTATTGCGTCAATGACCAAGCAGATTACGAGTGTCGCTGTAATGATGCTTTATGAAGAAGGGCATTTTCGGTTACATGAGCCAGTCTCAAATTTCATTCCGGCTTTCAAGGAGATGCTTGTGCTGCCACCGGAAGATGCTGAAGATGCGGCAGTACCTGTACCGGCAACACGGCAGATTACCATCTGGAACCTGCTCACCCACACGTCTGGTCTAACGTATCACTGGAACGAGCGACTCGGTCCGAAATACAACGATGCGGGTATCACCCACGGGCTTTTGCAGGATGAAAGCACGCTTGAAGAGAAGATGAAAGTGTTGGCGACGATCCCATTGTTGCATCAACCGAATGATAGAGTTGAGTACGGTCTCTCAATAGATGTACTCGGTTACCTCGTCGAGGTCGTATCGGGGATGCCGCTTGATCAGTTTTTCTCTGAGCGTATTTTCAAACCGCTCGGTATGACAGACACACACTTTTTTATTCCGGAAGCGAAACGTGAACGGATCGCAACGGTGTACGAACGAACCGGAGACGGTCCAATAATGCGAAAATCCCAAGAACCGACAGTGAACGGTTCGGTGATCTACTCAACCGACTATCCGTACAATGGACCGCGAACCTATTTCTCTGGCGGTGCTGGGTTAGTCTCTACTGCCACTGATTATGCCCGTTTTGCACAGATGATGCTCAACGACGGAGAACTTGACGGTGTCCGATTGTTGAGCCGAAAAACCGTTGAATTCATGACTACGGATCAGCTTACCAGAATGGATGTCAATTACGGATTTGGTCTCGGTTTTAGTATTGTTCGCGACGAGTCAGATCTCTGGGATATCGGATCAGTCGGAACGTATAGCGGCGGTGGTTTCTTCTTTACCAGTTTCTTCATTGACCCTCAAGAACAGATGATTGGTATCTTCATGGGCCAATTGCATCCCACCGGCGGTTTGGATCTCGGAGGGAGGATTCGCACCCTCTGCTACCAAGCAATCACCGATTAAAATTGAACCTCTAACGGAACTCACGTAAAATCTATTCGTTGCTCATGGAATTGGAAGACAGGAAGATTGGAAGTGTAGACGGATGTTTCACCATCCTTCCGTCCTTCAGTCCGTTGAATATGCGTCCGTTCTGTTCCAATTTGACAGCAAATAACATAGGAAGGAGATAAAACAGTATGCTAAGAGAACTCATTGCACCGGCACAAGAACAGGTCGCTTTCCGAGAATATGAAAGCCAACCCTTGCAAGCGAATGAAATTCGTGTCAAGAGCCAGTTTGGTGCAGCCAAGCACGGTTCAGAGATGGCATCGTATAAGGGGTATGCGGGTCCACGCGGTGGCTACGATGGCGAATATAAAATCTTTCGCGCAAACACTTCTGGAATGGTGCACTACCCTTCAGGACTTGGGAACATGTGTGTTGGCGAGGTAACTGAGATTGGCGCGGACGTTACCGATGTTGAGGTTGGAGAGCGGGTTTTTCGGCACAGCTCTTTCCGCGAGGAACATGTTTGGAACGCAGCAGGTACCCGGAAACTGCCCGATGGTGTGCCTTGGCAGGCAGCGGTCTGTCTGGATCCAACGGATTTTGCCCTGGGCGCAGTGCGCGACGGTCATATCCGCATCGGTGATGCCGTGGCTGTCTTTGGAATGGGTGGCATCGGACTGATGGCACTGCAGCTTGCGAAGTTGGCGGGTGCCTACCCTGTAATTGGTGTTGATCCGCTTGAACTACGCCGCAATGTTGCCCTCGAATGCGGTGCTGATATGGTCATTGACCCTACAACAGATGATGCCGGTTTGGAGATTAAAAAAGCTACCAATAAACGTGGTGCTGACGTTTGTATTGAATATAGCGGTCATCATACGGCACTGCAAGACGCTATTCGCGGTGTGACGTATTTAGGGACGGTTGTCGCTGGGGCATGGCCCGGTATCTACCCCGCAGGATTAGATCTCGGTGCCGAAGCGCATTTCAATCGACCGACGATTGTGTTCTCACGTGCCTGTAGCGAACCGAATCCGGAATATCCGAATTGGAATGAAGGCAGACTCTTTGAGATCAGTTGGCGGCTGCTTTGCGATGGTAGCCTGAAATCTGAACCGGTTATACATCCTGTTGTCGATTTTGACGATCTATTGGACGAGTACCCGAAGATCGCAACTGCCCCGGGTGAGAATGTGAAGTTAGGCGTTCGATTCGCATAAGCCCAATTTTCAAAGTTTCGTCCGTTGAATTTTAGGGTTATCAAGTTACCCGCCACTCACCTTGGAAGAGAGGGAAACCATGACTGCTGGAATTATGCTGGTTTTAATGAGCATCGCATCAGCCCAAATTGTTAGCGACGACGTAATGGAAAGCATTGAAGTAACGCCAAGAATCGAAATCGTAGAGATACCGAGTGAATTTTCTGCTTTCGGGCAAGTGGGTTGTGACAAATACGCCAACGTTTTCGGTGTTCACATCTTCGCAAGCCAAACGACTCCTGAAGATAAACTCTCCCACGCCGCAGGCGTTTTGGCACAATATCTTGATAACGATGAAGACGGTGTTCCTGACAACACGCTGGTTCTTAGTCATCTGGTGAGCCGAAACGTCTTCATCATTATGCCCGGCACAGAGGCGGAGATGGAGTGGTTGGAAATGGAGCTTGTAGAAGACGCGGGTTATCATTTTGGTCAAGGCTTGTATGGCGAGGAAACCAAACCGGATTTCCTTATTGATGGCAAAATCAATGCCCCCGATGGTCATTACTACGACGGCGCATTAGAGGAAATTCTACATCCCATTACACAACATGGTTATGCCAACGCTTACCCGGAGGTGTTCGGGGAGGTACGGGGGTCCACCTTAGCGCAGTGCATGGATGCCGCCCGTGGCGGATACTTTGAGCGAGTACCGAAAGGTGGACCCAAGAGCGGGTATCCAGAAGAAGCTTGGTATCACTATACGGATGAAACCTGTGACTATAGTTGCATGGTTACGGAGTATATCTATTGGGCTTTGACATCGATATTGGGGACGCAAAACTTTCCAGGGCGGCGCGAGGCACTCGATGTCGAATGGGAATTGAATACCAGAGAACGGGTTAGAACCGGAGATGCTGCAGTATACAAACTTCTGACAGACCCTCAATACAAATTCCCAACCAAAGCACCAGATGGAAACTACAAACCATCCGCATTTCCTGTTACAGTTGTTCCTATTATCGCTATCAAAGATGAAGATTAATAGGGGTAATAGTACTTTATAAACGGCGAAACTTGGAAATAGCCTGTCTCTCGGTAGGCGAGTTTTCCCAGTCTCGCCGATTTTTGGCATAATATCTCCTTTAAAAACCACTTAAAATCTGTACCATCAGCAATTCAGAAATTACCGCTTATATTCTCCTTTTTTTGCGATTTATGACAATCATGCAACCTGTCTATCGTAAAATCGCGTCACCATCTTATAGTAAAGCCCGAAAATACGTTAACATTTTAGGCAACAATAGACCCTTCATCTTCGCTGGTGGGGTGTTTTGCTTGGATGTTTCCGCGTATTTCCCGTAGGAACCTCGCCTTCTGCAAGTGTGTAGTTGATTGTGGCTTTGCATGTCTAAATTGATTGTGGGAGGTCTCTGATGGAAAGAGACGATGTTGAATTGATTAACAGTATATTAGCAGGTGATGAAGCTGCGTTCAGCACGTTAGTTAAAAAATACCAAAAAAGCGTTCATGCGCTCGCGTGGCGGAAAATCGGAGATTTCCATATCGCTGAAGAGATTACCCAAGACGTTTTCCTACAGGCACATAAAAAACTTGCCTCGCTAAAAAATCCGAGTCAGTTTGCCGGGTGGCTCTATGTGATCGCAGACCGGCTTTGCAAAGCATGGTTCCGAAAGAAGCAACTGAAGAAACGGTTAGATATGCAATCGCTGGAAGCGACCAGCGAAGAAACATTGGAAAAGACTGATTATGCCCACTACACTGCTGAGCAGCGTGAAAAAGAAGCCGTTGAGCATCAACGTCAGATCGTGCAAAGACTCATGGAGAAACTCCCTGAGAGTGAACGCACGGTGATGGTGCTTTACTATCTCGGAGAAATGAGTTGTGAAGAAATTGGTAGATTTTTGGGCGTGTCCCCGAACACGGTTAAAAGTCGACTACGACGGGCTCGAGAGAGTTTAAAGAATCAAGAGCATATAATTAGTGAAACCCTCAGTGGTATCCAACTCCCCGCTAACTTAACTGAGAACATCATGGAGCAGATTGCCAAACTGAAAGAAGTATCCCCTCAGGGTGGCAACCGGCTACCGTGGACAACTTTCGCTTCATCGGCTGTTTTGGCATTTTTGCTGATAGGGGCGGGCACTCAATTACTCATGCGTTTTCAGCAGCCGTATAGTCTTGAGGCGAAATCGGAAACCGTTATTGAAATTGTTGACGCACCTATTGTTCTTGATATTCAATCAAAATCTGATTTGCAAAACCGAATAGGTAACCACACAATCCCAGGCAAAAATAGCAACGATGGTCTATCAACAGGAACGAAAACAATGGAAAACACCTTAACACAAGATACAACACAATGGAATCTACCGGAAGATGCCAAAGCGCGGTTCGGGAAAGGTTATCCTTTTGACTTTGAATATTCACTGGACGGTACGAAGCTCGCTGTCGGGAGTACCATAGGCATCTGGATCTACGACGCACGGACGGGTGAAGAACTCGATATGCTAACAGGGCATACATATTACGTCAACCGTGCCGTTTTTAGTCCTGATGGCAAGACATTTGCGAGTATGAGCAGGTGGAACGACGAGGTCATTCGTTTATGGAGTGGTGCTACCGGTGAACTTAAGTCGACACTCATAGGACATACCGCTATTGTTTTCAGCCCTGATAGCAAAACGCTTGCAAGCGCGAGTGATAACCATACCGTCCGTTTATGGGATGGTGCCACCGGCGATCTGAAAGCAACGCTCACAGGGCATACGGGTAATGTTAAAGTGTTAGCGTTCAGTCCCGATGGTCATAGGCTTGCAAGTGGTGGAACCGACGAGGTCATCCGCCTTTGGCATGTCGCTGCAGGTGAACTCCTACTAACGTTTGCAGCACACGCGAATTCTGTTGATGCCTTGATATATTCTCCAAATGGGGAACAAATTGCCAGCCAAGGTGGAGACGGCAACGTTTGTCTCTGGAACGCTCAGACGGGTGAATTTCTGCATCTCCTCAGTGATCATACAAAAGAGGTTGCTTCTATGGACTTTTCAAAAGATAATGAAACGCTTGCGACTGCACATTACGATGGAACGATCCAATTGTGGAACACACACACTGGAGAGCATCTGAAAACCATCAATGCGGGTACAGAACTGTATAGCGTGTCCTACTCCCCGGATGGCAGCACTTATGTCTGTAATGACGATGACGGCAAAATCCTACTCTATGATGCTAACACCGACGAACTTTTACACGCCTTCAAATTGCCCAGCGGAAGTGTGGGTGACATGAAGTATTCTCGCGATGGGCAGATACTCGTGGGTTCCGATCAATTTGGGCTGCATTTTTGGGATACCGACACCGGAGAGTTGTTGCAAACGATCACTGGCTACTCGGAGGTCATCGATTCCGTGGTCTACTCGCCAGATGGACACACATTGGTGAGTTTAGCCGGGGTCCTCCGTTTTTGGGATGTTGAAACCGAAAAACTCGTACAAACCCTCGTGCCTGAAAGCTCAGTCGCTTCAATTGCGTATTCTCCCGACGGACAAACGCTTGCGTGCGGAACCCGCGATAACACGATCCTGTTATGGAATGTCAGCAGATGGAAACAGGTAACAACGCTTGAAGGGCATGCGGAGGGCATTTCATCGGTCGTCTTCAGTCCGGATGGACAGATACTCGCGAGTGGGAGCTGGGACCATACAATCCGCTTGTGGAATCCACACACTGGAGAGCCCTTAAAAACCCTTACCGGGCATTCGTCCAGTATTAAAACTGTGGCCTTCTCTCGAAATGGAGGGACACTTGCAAGTGGTGGTGATAATGGAACAATCCGTTTTTGGAACATAGATACGGGTGAACTCCTAAACACTATTGAAACGGAGGCAGATACAATTGATTCTGTGGTGTACTCGCCGGATGGAAAAACGCTGGCCAGTACAGGCAACAATGGCGATCACGGTATTCGTTTCTGGGATGTGGATACCGGTGAACTCCTAAAAACCGTCACCGTAGAAAAGGGCGCGTACTCCGTCGTATATTCCCCAGATGGTCGTACATTTGCCAGCGGTGGTTCAGGTGAGGTCTCTGTATGGGACGTTGCTACTGGCGAACGTTTGAAAACCTTTACTGGGCATATAGCAGACCCTGTGTATTCTGTAGCCTATTCACCAAATGGACGTACCCTCGCCAGCGGGTGCCGAGATAGCACTATAATTCTGTGGGATTTAACACAATGAAAATTCTGAACCTATTATTGATAATTTTACCGCTAATTTCAGGCATCTGTTTATCATCAAATGCCTTTGCGCAGGCGAATGCCCTGTGGGGTTTACCCACCCGTGCTAAAAATCGTATTGGGAAAGGTAGGGTAAATGAGATAAAGTATTTTCCGGACGGTACAAAACTCGCCGTTGCAAGCACTATAGGCATCTGGATCTACGATGTGCAAACCGGTGAACCGCTCGACCTGCTCACGGGGCATACGGGGCCTGTCAATTCGATAGCGTTTAGTCCTGATGGCACAATGTTTGCGACTGCAAGTGATGATAACACCGCTTGGTTGTGGGATACGAATACAGGTGAACACAAAGTAAGTGTCGTAGGGCATACGGATGATGTCAATGCAGTATCCTTCTCTCCAGATGGTCGGCTCCTTGCCACTGGGAGTGATGACAATACTGTGGGTCTCTGGGATCTCAACACGGGAGAATGGAAAGCAAGGCTTGAGGGACATACGGAGCATGTTTACTCGGTAGCGTTTTCTCCCGACGGAGCAGTTCTTGCAAGTAGTGCAGCGTGGGGAGATAGCGGCATCCGGTTTTGGGATCCGCGCACGGCAAAATCTCTCAACATCTCTATTGAGGATACGGATTGGGTAGAACGCATTGTGTACGCACCTGATGGGAGTCTGCTTGTCAGCGGGGATACTGATCACACCATCCGTTTTTGGGATATCGGCACCGGCGAACTTTTGAGAGCGTGTAAAACAGATGGCGAAATCAACGCTGTAGTGTTTGCCCCAGACGGGCGGACACTCGCCAGCGCGAGTCGTAACGATCTTGTCAGTTTTTGGGATGTTGCCACTGGGGCACTCCTGAAGACGCTTGAGCATGATGCTCCGGTCATCTCTGTGGCGTATTCGCCGGATGGAAAGACAGTCGCCAGTGCAAGCGAAGATGGTAAGATTCAGTTTTGGGATATTGCAACCAGTAAATCCTTAAAAACCGTTACAGGGCACGTGCTCCACGTCTTTTCTCTCGCATATTCCCCGGATGGTAACACGCTTGTGAGTGGGAACGTGTCTAAAATCAACTTCTGGAATCTGGCAACCGGGGAACACCCGAAAACCATCAGAATTCTGCCGGAACATTTCCGTTCGGAAAACGTCCGTTCGGTAGCGTATTCATCCGATGGCAGTATAGTCGCGAGTGCTAATGCTAATAAAGCTCGCCTATGGGATGTGGAAACAGGACGGTTTCTCGGAACCTTTTCTGGACATAGGGAGCTGATTTCTTCCGTTGCCTTTTCACCTAACGGTAGGATGCTCGCAAGCGGTAGTCACGATAATACGATTCGCTTGTGGAAGCTCCGCACTGGTGAACTGTACCTCATCGGGGATTTGTTGCATACCCTCGCGGGGCATACGGAAGATGTCGCTTTTGTGGCGTTTTCACCCAACAGCAGGATGCTTGTGAGTGGTAGTCACGATAACACAATCCGTTTATGGGATGTCGCTACTGGAGAACTCTTAAAAACGCTTACCGGTCATACAGGAAAGGTCTACACTGTAGTATATTCACCCGACGGAAGGGTAATAGCGAGTGGGAGTTGGGATGGCACGGTCTGCTTGTGGGACAGTCAAACAGGCGAACTGTTGCAAACGCTCAGAGGACATACGCGGAATGTTGCATCTGTGGTCTTCTCACCTGATGGCGGCACACTCGCCGGTGGAAACGATGACACGATTCACCTTTGGGACGTGCAGACTGGAACACTCCTGCACTCGCTTACGGGACACACAGATGTGGTGGACAGTCTTGCGTATTCACGGGACGGTAAGTCGCTTGCGAGTGGAAGTCGTGACGGGACGATCCTTTTGTGGGAACTCGCAAAGTTGGTTGCTGATCCATAGATGGCACGCATTTGGCAAGTAGTGGTCTTGATGTTACTATCTTGGTATGGAACTTGAAACCGTATCTGTAGGATGCAAGGAAAATTTGATGGGAAACAAAACGTTGGTGCCTTCGGCACCCGTAGAGACAAACGAAAACGATGTAACAACACGGGCACTCCCAGAGGGTGCAATTGCTCGTTTAGGGCGCGGATGTGAACCTGACATCGCCTTTTCACCTGATGGACAGTATCTCGCTATCGGCAATTGGTTAGGACTCTGGTTGTATGACTTAGCAACACTGTCCCCTATTGCACTCTGGGAGACAGAACGCGGCATGGTGGGACGAATCGCCTTTTCACCTAACGGAAAATGGTTAGCCACCAGCAATTCAGACCAAATTTTAAAAGTATTGGATATCCAAAACAGTGCTTGCTTAACACAAATAGAGACGGATGATTATATCACCGGATTGACCTTTTCACCTAATAATCAATATATCGCAGCCGCCTATGCAGGTTCTTCCATCGTTGAAATCTGGCATCCAGAAACCCGCAAATCGCTTGCAAAATTTACTGCCAACACTGAAAAAGCAGGTTTTTTCCGTCCTATCGTCTTTTCAACGGATACTCAACTAATAGCATCTACGTGTAAAACTGACACGACTCAGAATGCAGATGCAATAGTAGTGTGGGATATGGAAAGTGGTCAACAAATCGCATCCCTCACAGCACACACCTATTGGATATCTACTCTCTGCTTCTCACCGTGTGGGGAGTTTCTCACTTCTGGTGGTGAAGATGGTACAGTGTACGTATGGGATGTTAGCACTTGGCAACAGGTACAGTCATATACCGATTTTGGTGACGTGTATCGTATCATTCCTTCCTATTCACCTGACGGAATCCTCCGCGCAGCAATTGTAAATTACGACGAGACCGGTCCCGCTACCATCTCTGTCCGTGACCTTGAAAGCGGAGAACAACTTTATAACGATCAAGTTTGGGGTAATACCGTACAATTTTCCGATGCAGATGATTGGGGAAACACTATAGAATTTTCAAATGGTTCGCAGCTTGCCTACGAATGCAGACACGAATTTATCAACGTTTGGACTCCTGAATACCCATATAAGCGACAGTTGACGCACTCACCTATTTCGTTTCCGACATCGGTGGTGTTTTCGGAAGATGGAAATACCTTAGCAGCTGAACATCATCACGAAGGTGTAATGTTATGGAATATTGCGAACCAGAGTTCGCAGCCCGCGATTCAAGATATGTCGGCAGGCAAAAATCAGTTTGTATATGCACTTGCCAACGAAAAGTTTCACGTTGCTACCATCAACAGAAATACCGTTTCGCTCTGGATAATTGATGATGACAGGAAACTGCTTGCCGACGGCATCAGGCATGAGTATAAAAGCCTTCGTCCTGTATTAACACCCACTGGTAATCGACTGGCTTGTGCATTTGATGATGGGACCTTGATAGTCTGGAACATGCTGCACGGGGAAAAATTCCGTGAGTTTAAACACCCTCTTCATGTAGATGAGGACGAAGACGATGAAGATAATCCCGATGAGATTGAACAGTTGAAGTTCAGTCCTGACGGACGTTTTCTCGCAAGTGAGTCGCGTTTCACACCTGTTCGGTTATGGGATTTAGAACAAGGAATAGAGGCACATACATTTCCAAGCGATATTCCGCGTCTTATAGACTTTTCTCCGTGTGGCAGCTATCTGGCTTGTCTTGGAGAATATGTCCAATTATGGGACATCACCTATAACAAAATGTTCAAAACATCGATAACAAACGATCAGGTGACAGACAAGTTCGCGTTCTCGCCGTGTGGACGATACTTTGCTGCGGGTATGGGTGAAATTATGCTGTGGGATATTGAATGCTGTAAACTGCACATGAAACTTCAATTGCCACAGGGGTGTCAGACATTATTTCCATTAGTATTTTCTCCGTGTGGGAAATATTTTGCAGCTGCGACATGGTGGCGAGAAGGCATGGAGAAAATGGTCATCTGTTTATGGGAAGTTGAAACCGGCAAACAGATTGTTATATTTAGAGGACATCCAACAGATGTTCAGGCACTTGCATTTTCCCCAGACAACACACTTTTAGCGAGCGCGAGTTATGACGGCTCTATCCTCCTATGGGATTTGACCCTTTATCTGTAATTTACTCACCTTTAAAAGTGTATACAAGTGAGGCGAAAACGCCGCGAATCATAAACCACCCTTGATTAAATTTCTTTTTTTCAAATTATGACAATCGTGCATCCTACCCACCCCAAAATCGCGTCACTCATAATTGTAAACCTAAACCCCTAAATACCGCCAACCTTACGGCGAACACCTCCAAAATACAATTACATTCCTTGTAGTGTGTTGCGGGTATATCGTCGTGCAATTTATCCCACTTTCTACACCATACTAAGCCCTGGACAATTTTTTATGAATTCGCATTGACAGATTGGGTTAAAAAGGAATAGCCAAGGTATCCTTCTAATTCAATTTTTTCCACACATATATCGCTTCACTGGGGCTGCGCTTTACGGCTATCAAAATGCCTACTGCTCTGTCCAGTCTAAAAGTAGGGGGTGTTCGGGGTTACACGATTCATTAAATCGTAGCAAAAAATGTTTTGGGATGAAATCAAAAAACACCATAATGCGGGTTCTGCCCACCAATTTCTGCTCCATTTTAATGTAAATGACCTGCTATACGACGATGTTTACAGCTATTTACCTACTGTGAACTATCTCATGGAGCAGCTCAATGTATTAGGCTGCCAATTCGTTCTCGGATATAATACATCGGACGGAATCCATTTCCCAAAAGTTAATCAATGGCAGGACACACAGAGAATGCTCAAGATTCTCCCAGCGTACAACAAAACCGGTGTTTTTCATTTCCAGAGTATAGCGACATGGCTTCAGACCCTTCAACGCTTCAGAGACGCGGAAGACGTTAACCTCACCGAACAGGATATAGACCCCGAACTTGTACGTCCAAGAATTAATGCCGATTTAGCATTTGACAAGGAACATGAAGACCCCTTCGTGATACTGGATCCCGCGCCTTCTGAGGAGTTACGGAAGAAGTTAAATAATCTCTTGCATCAAAGAAGGGCAAAAATCGGGTTGGTTATCAATTTTCTGGAGCAGCTTGCGCCAAACGATCCATCGTTGAGCAACGCCGCTGGAAATGAAACACAACTCTTGTTCAATCAGGTCCAAAATTGGGCATCCGATCTGGAAATCCGAAGAAGCGGACACATCATTCTTCTCCTTACTCACAACACGTTTGACATACACCCAAATTTCACCGTGAATCCAGAAATTCCTATGATAGAAATTCCATTCCCTGACCGTGCCGAACGTTTAAGGTTTATTGAACATCTGCATGACATCTCGGAGGGTTCGTCACAAATGCGTAAAACCCTCGGAGATAATCGCGAGAGGGAAGACTTAGCACAAGAAACGGTAGGATTGAACCTCTTCGGCATTCACGATGTTGTGCAACAGGCAGAATCGGCACAACAGAAAGCAGGCGGGGAACCGTTGTTCAGATACCGACGCGAGAGCATCAAGACCTTCAGCCACGGTGTTCTTGAACTCGGTGAAGCTCAGAGGGGACCTTCTGACGATAGTTGGTATGTAATGCGAATCATCAGGGATATTGCAGAGGGTATAAAAAATCGAGATCTGCGCCGTGTGCCGCGGGGCATGCTCTTTCTCGGTCCGCATGGGACCAGCAAGGTGTACGCTGCAAGGGTACTCGCTGGTGAGGCGAACATGGCTTTCCTCCGACTCCGCTACGCCAATCAGTTAGGTGAAGTAACAGTAAACATCAATGAAAGCGGAAACACCTATGAACGGAACTTGAATGCTGGTCTCAATTTTATCCGCGGTATTGCTCCCACGGTTGTTTTTATAGATGACATTGAGCAGGCATCGCCGTATACCACGATGAATCCAGAGGAACATGAGCGAATGTTTCCTCAGGCTCTTGTGAATGCTATGAATGATGTGTCGTTGCACGGTAGCGTGATATGGGTGGGCGGATCGCAGCGACCAGACTTAATGCCGTCAATTTTTCGACGGTACGGTATTTTCGATACTAAAGTGATCATGCTGCCACCTACAGGTAATGGTAGAGTAGAAATTTTAAGGATACTCTGTCAAGGCCAAACATCGGGGAATATCAACTTCCAAGCACTTGTCGGCGGTGCAGAAACAGACGGGTTGACTTGGCGAGATCTGCTCTTGATTGTCCAACGCGCAAATAATATAGCGAAACGCAACGGTCGCGATACCTTCACAGAAAACGAACTCCACCAAACACTGAACGACTTCATACCAGACTATTCACGGGAGATGCAAATCTTCATGGGACTCTTAGCATTACGGGAAGCTAACTCCCGTGTAATGGTTCCAGATGGGTTGTTGCCGGAATACCAAGAATTTGTAGATGGAAACCGAATTGATAAAACAGGCATTAATGAACGTTTGATGGAACTAAGTAAGCAACTCGGCTTGAGCGATTGATTTAAAACTCCAGATTTTTCTCAATTATGACAATCATGCATCCTACCCACCCCAAAATCGCGTCACTAACAATTATGGGACTAAATTGATTTTGGGAGGTCTCTGATGGAAAAAGATGATGTTGAACTCATCCAGAATATATTGGCTGGGGACGAGACTGCCTTTAGCATTTTGGTAAAAAAACACCAAAAAGGCGTTCACGCACTCGTATGGCGGAAAGTCAAGGATTTCCATATCGCTGAAGAAATCACTCAAGACACTTTCCTACAAGTACACAAAAAACTTGCCTCGCTGAAAAATCCGAGGCAGTTTCCCGGATGGCTCTACGTGATTGCCGACCGGCTTTGCAGAGCATGGTTCCGTAAGCAGCAACTGAAGAAACAATTGGACACGCAATCGCTGGAAGTCATCAGTGAAGAAACACTTGAAAAAACTGCTTATTCAAACTATGTCCGTGAACAGCGTGAAGATGCCTCAGTTGAGCATCAACGTGAAATCGTGCAAAAACTCATGGAAAAACTGCCGGAGAGCGAACGCACAGTAATGGTACTTTACTATCTCGGCGAAATGAACCGTGAAGAGATTAGTAAGTTTTTAGGCGTATCTCCCAATACGGTTAAAAGTCGATTGCAACGGGCGCGAAAGCGATTAAGAAACGAAGAACACATAATTCGTGAGACCCTCGATAGTGTTCTATTACATCCAAATCTAATTGAAAACATCATGCGGAACATTGATCCAGTAAAACAGCCATCCTCTTCAGCGGCTAAGCCGTTACTACCCTTAGCAGCGTTAGGTTCATCTGTTATTTTGGTCATCTTATTGATGGGCGCGAGCAATCAATTGATTACGAATTTCCAGCAGCCGTATAGTTTTAAGGCACAATCAGAAAGCACTATTGAAATTGTTGACGCACCTATTGTTCTTGATATTCAATCGAAGCCCGATTTGCGAAACCGAGTAGGCAACGATACAATCCCGGGTAAGAATAGCAACGATGGTCTATCAACAGGAAGGAAAACAATGGAAAACAACTTAACACAAGATACTGCACAATGGAACCTACCGGAAGATGCCAAAGCGCGGTTCGGTAAAGGGAAGATAACTGAGATACAGTATTCACCAGATGGAAAGTTTCTCGCTGTTGCGGGCGGGATTGGAATTTGGCTCTACGATACGACAACACATCAAGAGGTCAATTTGCTCACAGAGCATACGAGTGAAGTTGATTCCTTCGCATTCGGTCCGGATGGACATATCATTGCAAGCGGAAGTGTGGACGGTCCCATTACCCTGTGGGATAGGCGGACGGGTGCATTAATGACACTTACCGGACATACGGATTTAGTCTGGTGCGTGGTATTCAGTCCTGATGGAAAAACAATGGCAAGTGATAGTCGGGACGGCACTATTCGATTATGGGACGTAATTACAGGAGAACAGAAGTATACACTCACAAAGGATACGAAAAGTGCCAATATGTTATCCTTCACACCAGATGGCGAGACACTTGTGAGTGTGAGTTGGGAGAACCAAATTAGTCTATGGAATTCAAACACTGGTGAAGAAAAGAAAACATTCGCTATGCATCCGGCTTGCTCTACTGCAGGCGCAGCGTTCAGCCCTGATGGTAAAACGGTTGCTATTGGTGGTGATGACAATGGCAGCATCTACCTCTATGACGTAGAGATAGGCGAACTCAAGATGACACTCACCGGACATGGGGAGCATGTTGACAACTTAGCGTTTAGCCTTGATGGAAAAACAATCGCTACTTCATCACTTTATGATAAAACAATTCGCCTCTGGGATGCGGACACTGGCGAACATAGGCTAACCCTCACTGGACACACGCGATATGTTCGACACTTAGCGTTTAGTCCAGATGGAAAAACATTGGCGAGTGGAAGTGGTGATGGAACTATCCGCTTCTGGGATGCACGCACAGGCGACGAAAAACATACATTCACTGGACATTCGGAGAGTGTCTGTAGTGTAGCGTTCAACTTCAATGGTGACGTTATCGCAATTGGATATTACACAGGAATTATTCGTCTGTGGGATGCGGACACAAGGCACCCCATAAAAACACTCAATGGGACCAAAAATGGGTTTGATGATCTTGCTCGCAGTCTGGTGTTTAGTCCTGATGGAAAAACTCTTGTTTGTGGAAGTGACGACGGTATTCGCCTCTGGGATACGCACACAGGTGAACACAAGAAAACACTAGCTGAACATAGAGATGTTGTTGATACCGTAGCACTCAGTCCAGATGGAAATATACTTGCAAGCGGAAGTTGGGACAATACCATCCGCCTCTGGAATGCCCACACAGGCGAACAAAAGAAAACACTAACTGAACATAAGTCTAGTAGTCTGTCACATTTATATTGCTGGATATAATTTGTTGAGTTTGATGCGTG
>JAPPBX010000059.1 GCA_026702755.1 Candidatus Poribacteria bacterium
AAAAAACTTGTCTTAACTTTGCTAAATTGTGGTCTAAATAAACGGTAGCACTTCAGTTTATGGCTGACTTTGGGTTGTTGTAAAGCAACTCTCGCGTAAAGATACATAGAACCATAACTGGTGGCGCATTTAGATTTTGCTTTTGAGAAACCAGTTACGCCCCCAGTTTCCGGTGTAAGTTTTACCTCTACCTCTATACATGATAGTGAATCATCATCAGTTTCTTCATCTGCAAAAACATGGTACGTAAAAACTGAAACCAATGCAATCAATAGGCAAGCGAGAGTTGCACGCATTGTTTTGCTTAACATTTCAATTCCTCCTTTTAGGAATTTATAGAGTGAATTAGTAATTTATTTAGATAGGTATTCATACGGGTTAATGCCCGAAGAATTCATATCTAATATTTGCACACCTGAGGGGAGTTTGCCCTCTTTAACCATATCTGTAGCTTTGTTATCATCACCTCCGGGTCCTAAAATTTTAACTAAATCTTTGTTTTCCCATTTGACATAAACAATATTCGGATATAGTAAATATACCTTGCCATCATCCATACTGAAACCGGTAAAACTTCTATCACCTTCATTCCATTTTTTGACGATAACCAGTCCCAATAATTCGCGTTCGGTTAGATTGTTAATGTTTGCGGTTTTCTTATCAGGCTGTAACCAAACCACCGCGAATGGGAAATCACGCGGTACTTCTGCTTGCCTAACTTCTTTACTACCCATTGTTGAACATCCATATATCACGCATAAGCCAAATATACTCATTAAAAGCCCACCATAATATTTCATTTTATCTTCCTTTCTGGAATTATTGAGATAAGAAACTATGAGGATTTATGCCCGCTGAATCCTGATCAATTATTTCTACTCCTGGCGGAAATACGCCATTTAATAGTTGATCTGAAACAGAATCGTCAACAGTAATAACCTCATTGATAGTCCATTCTCCGGAGTCGCCTGATTTATCCCATTTCACATAGGCAACATCGGAATACGTTGGGTATACCTTTCCGTCTGACATGAAAGCACCTGCAAAATTTTGATCGCCTTCATTCCATAATTTAATCATAACCAAACCCATCAATTCTAATTCCTCAAAAAGTTCTGATGGCATTTGATCTAAATGTTCTTGCGGTGTTTCCCAAACAACAATAAATGGAAATCCTACAGGTACTTCTGGATAGTCATTATCATTTAATTCTGAATCTTCCTCTAAGAAAGAATTATCTTCGGTTTCCTCTAATATTTCACTCAAAAACAATTCATCAATAAAATCGTTAGAATCTTTTGATACCACAGATGCTTCGTTATTAGATTCGGGTAGGTTTGAATCTTGATTAAAGTCAACACCTAATTGTGTCTGTGAATCAGGTTTTACATGTGAATTGCTTTCATTCGCTGGGTTAGGCGAAAATTCCACAGCTTTATATGTGATAATAGTTTCAGGTGGAGATTTACGTGATAAAAGAAAACCAGAAATAGAAACTAAAACCAAAATGATTAGAACACTAATTAAGCGTTTTCTTGTTAACATGACTGCCTCCAATTTGACTATTCTATCAACATTAGGTCTATACATGCTTGCTTGAGTCTGGATTCCACTTGACGCACCAATACGCTTATACGGGCCGGAGTGAGATTCAATATTTCTGCTATATCTTTGTTTCTTTTATCCTCACGAATAAGCAGAAACACCTGCCTTTCTCGATCTGAGAACATGGGTAATATTTCCGGCAACGCTTTCTCAAAATTCGCAATTGTCTCATCCCATATCACGTCTTCCACGAAAGAATCTCCATGAGGATCAATCAAATCAGCTATAAAATCCGTATGTTTATCAGTGTCGTTGTCCATATAATTTTGAAAACGACTCATGTGATTCATTTCCTTAATCTTGGCATTCATCAAACTTGCACATATTCTGGGTCTTATGAAAGTTCCAAAACTGGCATGTGACTCATGCTTCGGATTATACTTGGGTCCTTTTTCAACAAGTGTTATAGTGGCAATCTGTTGTAAATCATCTGCAAAATCTGGCATTTTCGGTGGTGCATAAGCCATACAATTTGCACATTTCTTTAAATCAGGTGACAGACTATTAATAGTTCCATTGTTAGGGTGAAAAACATCGCCAATCTTGTAAGAAGGGCACCTACCCTTGTTTGAATAACATTTTAACTTCATTATTCCCCCTACTTGCGTTGAAATATGCACCAGACTATTGATTGATGCCCATTATATACTATATATGATTTAAAGTAAAGAAGTTAAAAGAAGTTAATAGTAAATACCATTTTTTTGAACAGGATGATTTATTTGTTTAATTTTCTTTGTTCTCGAAGTAACTTACTTAATTTTCTAATTAGGGGCGATGATTCTTCTTCGGATATTTCTTCATCATCAAGAATTGCTTGAATATCATCTAACAATTCTTTTTTAGCTTCTTTTTCAGCTTTCTCTACTAATCCTTGAATTTTTTGTTCCGCTGTCCAAAACATGATTTTCTCCCATATATTTCGTTGATTTTCTTTGCCATGTGTGTTATGATCCAATAAAAATTTTAACATGTGGGGCGTAAAAAATGATTAAAAATGAAAACTGCCAGAATTGTAAAAAACTGGCAAATGAAATTAAAAATAAAATCAAGAAAACGGATTTTAAAGAAATAGTATCAAACATCCAATCAATTGGGCAAAGAGTTTTTGATCTCACTAAGAATCAGCAAAGAAGTTCTTAAATCATCTTCTATGCTTGATATTTGCTGAATCGGTAATACAGTGTCTAAATTCCTAGTTTTACAGATTGCTCTACACTGATGTGCTAATAACAAAGTAACTATTTCAGTTGTATTTTGGATTACGTGATCAAAAATTTGTAGGGCTTCATCAAAGTTTTTTAAATTCATTTGATGAAAACCATTAGCCACCAAATTACTCATTTCTCTTTCAAAATCAGAATCCATTTATCAACCTCTCCTTATATCTGATTAATACTAAATACAATTATACTCTAAATCAAACATATTCGTCAAATTAAAAAGCGAACGATTAAATCTACTCATTAATATCAAGTTTAATCGTTGAATAACGCCCTTCGCATTTTCTACATCTCCAATCTAAAGATTGGAGTTTTGAAAATGAAGAGGATGATAATAAAAGGAGGTTATGACGGATGAAAATCGTAATGGCGAATTCAATGCTTGCGTGTATCGGTTTAATTGTCCTGAGTCTGATGTTTGCGGGCATCAGCAATGCCGAATTTGATATAGAAGCCGTTGCTGGAATGTGGCTCTTCGATGAGGGCAAGGGTGATACAGCGGCGGATTCCTCTGAAAATGGCAAGGATGGGGAACTTGTGAACGGTCCGAAATGGACAAAGAACGGTAAGTTTGGAGCAGCGTTGGAATTTGACGGAAATGAGAGTAAAGGACATGTCGTTGTCGGGGATTTGGGCTTGTCTGGAGAGGTTACGCTGGTCCTCTGGGCAAATCCAGATGGTGCTGTCAATGATGATCGACTGATATCGAATATCAATGGACCGACAAATCCAGCTTTCACAACTCGGTTCCAAGCTGGAGCAGTTGAAATCTGGAGCAGCGCATGGAAACCCGTTATCCCAGAATTTGATGACAATAAATGGGGGCACTATGCGTTTGTATTCGATGGCGAGGGAAATGTGACGGGCTATTACAATGGCAAAGAGGGGGACACAGTTGCTGATTCTTATACGTTTACAGAGATCGGCATTGGTGCGAATTTTTTAGATCAGTGGGGACAATATTTTTCCGGTCAGTTTGACGAGATTGTGTTTTTCAGTGTCGCGCTCACTGAAGATGACATCAAAGTCGTGATGACAAAAGGACTGAAATCTGCGCTATCGGTTTATCCAGCGGGTAAATTAACTACCACGTGGGGAAATATAAAAGTCAGCCGGTAAGGATTAAGTTAAGTGCGAAGCAAAATAATCTTCATCGTTATAGTAATAGCGGTGGGCATCTCAATTTCCTATGCAGAAGACCGCGTTGTGGGGCATTGGGAAGGACATATTGAGATTCCCGGTCAGTCACTCGCTGTGAAGGTCGATCTCACCATCAATGACAGCGATTGGAGCGGGACTATCGACATTCCGACTCAAGGGGCGAAAGACTTGCCACTGTCTGCTATCCATATTGAGGAAAATGGTGCTGACGTGAGCGTCAAGTTCTCCATTCGTGGTGTGCCGGGGAATCCTACCTTCGATGGAAAGCTACACGACGGTGCCATCAGTGGCAAATTCAGCCAAGGTGGTGCCCAATTTAGTTTTCGCCTTTCCCGTGAGGCCATTCCCGGTCCCGCAAGACCACAGGAGCCGAAGCCACCTTTCCCCTACCACATTGAAGAGGTGATGTTTCAAAACGGTGCTGTTAATCTCGCTGGCACTTTGACGTTACCACAAGGTGACGGTCCCTTTCCAGCAGCACTGCTTATCTCCGGCAGCGGTTTGCAGGACCGAGACGAGACGTTGGTCGGACATAAACCGTTTTGGGTGCTCGCCGACCATCTGAGTCGTGCTGGTATTGCTGTCCTCCGTGTGGATGATCCGGGTATCGGTAAGTCAACACCACATCCGAAACCACCAACGACGGCAGACTTCGCAACGGACGTAGAAGCAGGCGTAGCGTTCCTCAAGCAGGATGACCGCATTGGTCGGGTCGGGTTGATTGGCCACAGCGAAGGCGGTCTCATCGCTGCCATCGTCGCCAGTCGCAGCAATGATGTCGATTTCGTGGCGCTGATGGCAGGTCCTGGTGTACCCGGTGCCGAGTTGCTACAGAAACAAAACGAACGCATCTTCGACGCAGCCGGAATCACGGGCGAGCGTAAGCAAAATTTACTCATGCTCCTCGATCGATTGTTTACTATCTTGACTTCAGAAGACATAGCGGAAGACGAGCGGCGGCAAGGTGTCAAGGAAATTGTCCGTAAGCAGCTTGAAATTAATGGTGTTCCGCCTGCGCAACAGGACGAAACCCAAGTGCAGGCACTCGTAGAACAGACGATTACCCCTTGGATGCGCTATTTTCTGGTTTTCGATCCGCGTCCTGCCCTTGAGAAAATCCGTGTTCCTGTCCTCGCGCTCAACGGTGAACTGGATGTACAAGTTGATGCTGAGCAAAACTTGACTGCTATCGCAGCGGCACTTGACAAAGGTGGAAATCAAGATGTCACTGTACATCGCTTACCGGAACATAATCACCTGTTTCAACGTGCCAAAACGGGCTTAGTCAACGAGTACAGTGCCATTGAGGAGACAATCTCACCGATGATATTAGATTTGATTCGAGATTGGGTATTATCAGTTTCCCAGTGAGAAGATGGCACTGTTATACATCAACTATATGGAGAGAACACATGGAATATCAAATATTTATTACTGTTTTTGTCGTGGTTGCACTGGTATTGGCAAATGAACTCAGTAGCACAATGGCAGCTGAACCCGAAGGGCTGGTGGGTCGTTGGGATTTTGACGATGGAACAGGGACTGACCTCTCTGGGAACGACAATCACGCCGTTCTTGGTGGCACAACAATCTATTCACTTGGTGAAGGACGTGCCTGCATCGAAGTGATGCGGAAGACAGAGCCGATACGAATCCCTGTGTCTGAGAATTCTCCACTTGCCATATCGCGTGGCACAATCTGCTTCTGGTTAAATGCAGGGTCGGATAGGTCCAACATTCTCGGGTACAACAACGATGCGATCGAACTTAACAACTATCGTGGCTGTTTCCAAGTGCGTTTCCGAGGTGAGAAGGATTTTGAATACTGGGAAGGGATCCTTGATTACGATTGGCCCAAGTATGACCTGCGCGAATGGGCGTTTTATCCACATGTGAAAGCCTCCGTCGGCGATTCTGAGTGGCATCTGTTCGCGGTCGCCTACGATGACAAAGCGAAGCAGATCGTGGGATGGCGTGATGGTGAGCAGATCGCAACAATTGATTTATCTACAGTGGACATGGAGCCGCTGCGCCGAGAGGGTTTAACCGAGATTAGGACCAGCGAAGATTTTACTGGTTATCTCGACGATCTCCGTATATACAATAAGCCGCTAACCGATGCTGAAGTTCGGCAGATTTACGATGCGACCAAAGCCATCTACGCGGGAAGACGTGATACGAATCCTACCGATAAAAAGCAGAACACTTACAAGTACCAAGAGGTGGACAGGACGCTCTATAAGGCGTGGCTACAGTTCAATCCACCCACAACTGAACACCCGAATCAGGATTTGTTTAAAAACATTGTTGCTGAAGGCACAAATTCGACTGTCCAGACAGCTGCTTCTGAATTGGCACAGGCGGCGGAATCCATGTTCGGTTTCAAGCCTTCTGTTTCAGAGACTGTCACTGGACCGAAGGTTATTCTCGGAACAGCCGAAACTTCCAACTGGATCCGTGACCGCGCTGAAGACCTTCAATTGGATCGCATTGAAAGTGATGGATTCATCATCAAGGCGATGGAAGGAACGGTTGTTGTCGCCGGAGACATACCGGCAGGGGTTATTTTTGGGGCATTCGATCTGATTCGTCGCATTCAGATCGGGCAGGATCCGCTTGAACTTGATGTCCTGGAGAATCCACAGGTACCTATCCGTATGGTGGCACACTGGTCCTACTTCCGTGGACTCTTCGGAGACAGATGGCGGGGTGGAGGCAGAGATAATTCAATTTTCAGTTGGGAAGAGTTGCGCACCGGCGATACCAAACGCATCCGCGATTGGGTGCGTATGCTGGCATCGTGCGGTTGGAATGCACTCTGTCCGAGTGAAATTAACTGGCATTATCGAAACAATTTTCTCGAACATCTTGACGAAGTCGAGAAACTTGGCGACATCTGCCGAGACTACGGCATCAAACTCTATTGGAGTCCGAATTATCTCCTTGCACTCGACCAAAAAACCGCAGACGCACTCTATGAACGGGTACCTGACTTCGGTGGATACCTGATGAAACTCGGTTCGGAGAAACAGAACGGCGACCCGCGTCCGCCGATGGCGAACCGGATTGCGGACACACTGAAACCGTACGGTGGAAAGGTGCTTGTGCGTGGTTTCGTTTATGGGAACCTTCGCTATACACAGGAACCGTATCGGAACCTGATTCCGCATGATCTGTTCGCACACGAAGACGGCAACTTCCGGGACAATGTCATTATAGTTCCGAAAGGCAGCCCTTTGGATTGGGACCTGTGGGCACCAATCCCAGCACTTGATGGCGCAATGCAGAAAAATCTATCCGGCAGTGAACTCGTCATTGACAAGAGTTGGCCCGTTTCCTGGGTCAAAAAGTGGAAATGGTGGTTTGAACAGGATACCTATCGCAACGGACCGGGAAGTTTGAACAAATTCAGTGTCGATTGCATCATGGGTGTGTCTATGATCTCACCTGCACCCGCATGGACAAAATCTCCATTGAATGCAGTGAACTACTACGGATTGGGACGACTCTCTTGGAATCCAGACCTGACGGTGGATGAGATTTACATGGAATGGATTCAGCAAACATTTGGCGATGATCCAGAGGTACTCGGAACGATCAAGACCATTCTGATGATGCTTGAGGAAGTGACACGTAAGACCTACAATTATCGCGGTTACCGCGGTATATGGCTTGATTCCTCCGACCCCGGTATGGCACAAGTCAAAACCCCGTATATCGTCAATAAAGAAGGCGCAGGCGTTATCACACCGGCGTTGCGTGAGCGTGTGTTGGCACAGTACGCGCCAGGACTTCGTGAGATATATGGAGACAGGTTACGCGGAGAAGCACACCTCACTGCCTTCCACTTCACAGAACACGATCAGCGACTCTCCATCGGTAGAACCCTCATACAAGACATCTATGCCAACATGGAAGAAGGCGTTGAGATGGCTGAACAAGCAGCCGAGTTGTGGAAAACGCTTGAAGGCAAGGTAGACCCGCACAGATATGAATACACGCTGAAAACGCTGGTAGACTATGCCACGTCCGAACGCAGCCGCACCCTTAAGAAATGGGTGACAAACTTTGAAGCACATACAGGCAGAACACGCTTGGAGACGCTTGCAGGATTGACTGCTGAGGCACTCGCTGAGGTTGGTACGTACAATGTACGGCATTTCGGTGCGGTTGCCGATGGCAAATCGAACGATGCGGGCGCGATAAACGAGGCAATCACTGCTTGCCACGCCGCGGGAGGTGGCACAGTCTTTGTACCGTCTGGGGTCTATGCAACGGGTTCTATTCATCTGAAAAGCAACGTTACCCTCGCGGTTGATGCGGGTGCTGTTCTTCAGTTTTCCTCCACTGATGCAGGTCTCCTTATCGGAGAGGACTTGGAAAACGTGAAAATCTACGGTCCCGGTCCCCTTGATGGAACGGGCAACACATGTATTGTCCTAAAACACTGCAAAGACGTGGAAATCCGCAATTTGAACGTCTATAGAGGTGATGATTCCGCTGTTCTGGCTGCGGGTTGTGATGGATTGCTCATCGACAACGTTAACATCAAAACCGACAACGATGGGCTTCATTTTTCTGAGTGTCACAACGTGACAGTCGCCGCCTCCCGTATCGACACTGTGCGCCGCGAATACGGAAGACCGATAGGTGGCGGTGAGGCAATCAAAGTTGATGGTAAAGCACTTCCATCAGAGAGTATCACTGTTCAAGACTGCTTCCTCGTCAATGGAGTGGATACCCTTCAATGAAGATCACAGAGATTGAAATTCACGAGATTACCCTCGAATACGAAGATTTTCTCGCCTATCAACTGAATCATTACTACGGTCCGATCCGGCGTACCGTCTATGTCGCCCATACAGACACAGGCTTGGAAGGGTTAGGTGAAAGCGGAAGACGCGAACCTCAAGATGTGATTGACCAGTACATCAACACGAATCCGTTTGACTGGGTAGGGGACGAAACCTCACTCGGACTTGGCACGGCGATGTACGATCTGATGGGAAAGGTAGCAGGCGTACCTGTCTATAAACTCTTCGGACAAAAGTATCGCTCATGGGTACCTGTGGGGTGTTGGACTGTCTCGACGGACCCTTCACGTATGGCAGATACCGTCGCCACCTACGCAGCGCAAGGGTACACATGGATGAAATATCATCTCTCACCCTTTGAGAATGTGCTTGATCAGACCGAGGCGATGGAAGCCGTTGCTCCGGAGGGGTTCAAGATTCACTACGACTTTACGATGGGTGGTACAGACGACCATATTCCTGAGTTGGTTGACGCATTGTCTCAATACAGGATTGCTGGTTGCTTTGAAGATCCGTTACCTGGGGAGGACATACAGGGCTACATTGAACTCCGCCAACGCTCACGCCTTCCGATTGTGCTACACCATTTCCCGATGGGTGCGACTTACGAGGTGTTCATGAAACCCGCTGACATTTACATGCTCGGTCATGCCAAGATCGGTGATGCGATCCGGCGTGCCGGGCTTTTTGCTGCGAACGAGAGTCCGTTTATGCTTCAGAATGTCGGTGGCAATATCACGCGTGCGATGACAACCCACATGATGGCGGCGTTCCCAACGGCGACCTTCCATTTCCATTCGGATACCGAGACATGGAAGACGGATGTGGTCAACGAGAAGTTGACACCCATTAACGGGTTTGTCCGCGTTCCCGAATCCCCCGGACTCGGTGTGACGCTGAATCGCGATGAATTAGAGCGTCTGAAGTCTTTAAAACTTCCTGAACAGAAACGGTGGATTCTCAAGTCTCAATTCAAAAACGGTACACGTATGTATAACATCGCGGATCCCCAAAACTCGCTCTTCATGGTCCGTCCAGATCGGAGTCGTCTGATTCCGATGCGTTATACCTCCCCCATTTCCACGACGTATTGGGATAACGACAACACCCCTGAATACAGAAAAATGTTTGAACGGATTGAACAAGAAGGTGTAGTTTTGGAGAGAGGTGTGTAAGATCCATTGTCTGAATCAGGATTTATATTGATTTGTGGCGATCACTCCTACAAGGTAATGCGTTACAGCAAGTCGAGTGTTTGTCCACCTTCCGTCTGCCAGTTAATGAGATCCTCCAATGGAATTGTCCGCAACCCGACCTGAGCGTTTCCGGTGTAAAAAACGTAGCCAACGCCATCTTTGATGTACATACGGGGCCAGCCGACCCAGTTGCTGTCGAATTGGTCGGCACTGATGCCGAGACCGGGTAAAGCAGGATTTCTCGGATAGTACTCCCAGTTGACGAGGTCTTTCGAGCGAGCGAGTCCCACCGTATCCCACCAGCCGTGATGAGACACACCCTCCGGTTTCCACGTGTTGCACCCCTCATACCACAGATACCATGTATCACCGACCTTGTTCAGAGACCTCGGTCGCACGTGGATCGCGTCCCAGTTATCCAGCGTTCCAGGACCAAAAACCGGGTTCCGTTCGTCGACGTGCCAGTTCACCAGATCGTCGCTGTAGAGTAGATACCCCCTATCTCCTGCCAGTCCGTGCTGAGGCTCCGGCGTAAATCCAGCGTAGAACAGGAGATAGCGATGCGGTAGTCCTTCAGCGCGTATCAAATCGAATTCGTGCGCATGCGTGAAATGTTTGTAAACTGGGTTGTCCGTATACTGAGTGAATGGACCCATCGGATGCTCCGCTGTGGCTAACATGAATCCCTGCCACTCTGGGAACTTCTGTGCAGAGAACATAATCGCGACGCGTCCGTCATCTGTGACGACAGCACCGCTGACGTACAGATTATCGTACGGTGTATCGCGGTAGGAGATGAGCGGTTCTGGATGCACCTCCCACTGCTTTAGGTCCGAACTCACAGCCACACCAATCGACCGTCTTGAAGACCCTTCCTCCTCGCCCGCCATTCCCGCCATCACATACATGTAATACAAGCCGTCGTATTCAATGATCGCGCCTGGGATAATCTGTTTTTCATAGAAGGAACCTTTGGGACCACGCGATATGACGGGTTTGGTAATTTCTTGAAGCCATGGAAGAGTTGTCACTGTCCACGATTGAAGACGGATGCCTGCTGGCGTTTCAACACCGAGACTGTTGTCCATCGGTTCGTAAACATTCTCCCACTCCCCCAACGGACCCCGAATCCAGCCGGTCGTCTCGTTAACTGAGAATCTGAAAAAATTCCCCTTCTTCAGAATCCTGACATTCCACGGTGGTGTACCGATGTTATTGTATGTTTTCCAAGTTTGCGTGTCGGTGTTGGTTTCTCGGATAACCTTGAGCTCATCCGCGGAAATCGCAAGATACGCCCGCTTGCCTAATGCCGTGTCTCCAGAGAAGAAGACTTTGAGCTCTCCTGTGGATAACTCTCCGGTCAACATCAGATTCATTTCATAGTTTCCAGTAACGCGTTTCTCCATCAATTGTTTTTGTCCTTTGAAGGGTTGCGGGTAAGAGAAGGGCAAGCACAAGACGATCAAAACAAGAACTGTGAGTGCTTTAAGGTATTTCATTTTTAGGTTGTAGGGGTTGGGTCACCCAATCCTATAGGTGACGGTCGAATCGAGTGGATAAATTGGACGCCTTAACTTCTGGTAGTCATAACTGAACAGGTTAGGACTGTGAACACCGGGGGTATCCACATCCAAAATCTGATGTGCAATCGGTGTGTAGTCCGCGCGGAAATGGACAGCCGATTTAAGCGCGATGAGTTTACGTGTCTGTGGTTCAATCCCAACGCTCCGAAGCACTTCAGTGTCATAAGGTTGAATCCGTCTTTCCGTCAAGATAATCTCAATTCCACCGACTTGGATGACGGCTGTCGTGCCCATCTGTCCGAGGGTGCCGCGTCCCATTGGACCCTTGAGGATAAATCTGCCGTCAGAGAGGGTTTTGACGTACCCTGTGAGCGGAACAGGTGCCCCGTGTTGTGCGTCTGTTTTACCACCGACATCCAATTGAACGCTGTTTCCAACACCCGCCTCAACTGATCGGGCAACCGATTCGGGGTCGGCAATCACCGCGATGACAGCGTCCTGAACGTCTGCTTCCATGAATTTCTGTAAAATCGTTGTGCCATCACAGGGACCGCCACCACCGGGATTATCCGCGCCGTCAGCGAGAACAATCGGTTTACCGTCTGTTTGATTGGCGATTTCGATTGCCGATTCGACGGTGTGCAAATTAAACGTGAATTGCTCGCGCATCTCCCAGATGTACGAGGCGAACTGGTCAGCGTAGTCTTCAGCGAGTGCCATATCTCCATTGGTCGTAACGAGGATCGAAACCCCTGCGTCCGTTATATCGGCAAATGGGAAACCCATAGAGAGGGTCGCAGTCACAACACCACGCTCGGTTTCAAGGGCATGGAGTGCCTTGAGCACCTCCGTCATTGGGGTTTTCATTGTGCATTGTGCCGGAGGAGCAGTCAGTAAAGGGAGTTGACGGTATGCCATCGTCGGCTGAATCTTTCCCTCGTTCATACCGAAGAGCAATTGTCCCGCCTCAAACCCGCGTTCATAGCAGTCTACGTGTGGATAGGTATCAAACCCGATGATAACGTCGGAGTAGCGCGCCATTTTAGCGGTGATATTCGCGTGCAAGTCAAGCGTTGTGGCAATCCACGTCGCGCCTACCTGTTCGCGCACCGCCTGAATCAAATCGCCTTCTACATCTTCAAGTTCATCTGTTACCATCGCACCGTGTAAATCAAGGAGTACCCCGTCGAGTGTTCCAGCGTTCTGCAAAAGCGTTAGAAACTCCGCCTTAAGTGCCTCGTAAGCAGCATGCTCTACCATGCCGGACGGTGTCGCAAACGTCCACAACAGCGGCACAGGTTGTAAATTGAGTTGTCCGGCGACATCAAGGAAGCCACCGGTAATCGTTCGAGTCTCTCGAAACGCAGCGATGATTTCATCACCACGATGGTAACTCCCTTTTTTGAAATTATCGATGGTTGTCGTGACAGGTGAAAATGTGTTGGTTTCGTGTCCGATACAACCGACTGCGATTCGCATAGGGTGCCCCTTTCACGTTTAGATGCTCATTCAATTTAGAACAACTATACCACACCATTGTCAACCTGGCAAGCAAAATAGGTTAATGGACCTAATTATCAAACGATTCGCAGGTAAGTCTACTTCCTTATCAACATTTTGCGCGTGGCGGTGAAATCGCCTGTTGTTAACGTATAGAAATACACACCACTTGCCACAGGTTCACCGAGTGCATTTTTACCATCCCAATGTAAAGCACGGCTCCGGCTACGGTAGACACCTGCAGGTTGGTGACCCAACGCCAATGTCCGGACCAACTTCCCATCCACGGAATAGATGGACACCGTCACATTTGATGCCTCTGATAGCTGATACGGTATCCACGTCTCTGGGTTAAATGGATTGGGATAGTTGGCGTGCAAGGCAGTTTCATCAGGAACAACCATAACTGTTGCAGGTGCGGCAATCATCGCGCCGCTTCGGACAATGCCCAAGGCTATTCCTCCTGGGTTTCCCAATCCTGTGACGAGGTCCTCAACAGCGGTGCCATCTAAGTTAGCGCGCTGAATCTTAAACTGATAGACATCTGTCCAGTATATCTTACCACCGACTACATCAAGAGCGATGTCCCAAGTGCCTCCCAATCCTGTGACGAGGTCCTCAACAGCGGTGCCATCTAAGTTGGCGCGCTGAATCCTATTTTTGTTTGCGTCTGTCCAGTATATCTTACCACCGACTACATCAAGAGCGATACCGCGTGGGGCACTGAGTCCCGTAGTGGCGAGGTCTTCAACGTTGGTCCCATCAAGATTTGCGCGCTGAATCTTAGACGTGAATCCTTCTATCCAGTACATCTTTCTGTTATCCACGTCTAAGGCAATATCCCAGGCGTTACCCCACTCAACGGTAACGAGGACTTCGGGGTTGGTACCATCTAAGTTGGCGCGCCGGATAATATCCGTACCCTGGTTTGTCCAGTACATCTTGCCCCCATCTACATCCAAGGCGATGCTGGTTGGATACAATCCCGCGGTGGTCAGAGTCTCGACTTTACTACCGTCAAGATTGGCACGCTGAATCTTAGCTGGGCGCGCGTCCACGAAATATATCTTACTTCCAGTGTCATCTAAGGCAATACCGTATGGAGTGCTTAATCCGGTGGCGATAAGATTTTGGACATTTGACGAACCATCAAGGTTTCCATATTGAATCTTACCCGTGCCATTGTCTGTCCAGTAAATCGTCGGGCTCCCGATGTCAACTATATTTGAAAGGGTCTGGTGTTCGTAATCTACACTAACGCCTCTGTCTAAGAGGACTGGAATATGGGTGTTGATTGATACAGAACTCAAAGGGTTTCTTCTGAGATTAACCTCATCTCCATCACTCATTCCCGAACTTTCCACAAGGGGCGAGACTTCTGATATTGCGTTGTTTTCAAGATTTAAATCTGTCAATTTTGTTAATTCCACCAAAGATGAGATATCCGATATTGCGTTGAAACGAAGGTTCAGCGATGTTAGATTGGTTAATCCCGCCAGAGCGGAAATATCCGATATCTGGTCATTTTCGGAAAGAGTTAGGTCTGTAAGATTAGTTAAGCTCTCCAAGGCTGATAGGTCCCACGCTGAATCGTGTTGCCCAAGTTGCAAGGACCTCAGATTCGTTAATTTTCCCAAGGGCGAGATGTCCGATATTGGGTTGCCCCAAAGACGCAATTTTGTCAGGCTGGTTAATCCTTCCAATCCCGAGAGGTCCGCTATCGGGTTATAGAAAAGCCATAACTCTGTTAGTTTTGTTAATCCTGCCAAAGGTAGGATATCCGATATGTTGTTGCTGTCAAGAAGCATCCATATTAGGTTAGTCAATCCACCCAAAGGCGAGATGTCCGATATTGTGTTCACCCGAAGATTCAGCGATGTCAGTTTTTTCAAATTCTTCAATGGCGATATATCCGATATTGAGTTCTTCTCAAGCTCCAGTACTGTTAGATTAGTTAGACCCTCTAAAGGCGATATATCTGATATTGCGTTATAATTAAGATTCAGCCATGTCAGATTCGTTAGACCCGCCAAAGGCGATATATCTGTCAATGACGAAACATCAACAAATGATTTTCCGCGAAGGTCAAGGTGTGTCAGGTTAGTTAATGCCGCCAAAGGCGATATATCCGGTATTGCGTTGCCGTTAAGGTCTAAGTGTGTGAGGTTGGTCGCAAATTCAAGTCCAGTCAAATCGCTAATACCTACGCCCCATGCGCCGCGCTCGGTATTGGTTAAAGTCGCCATCTCAGCAGGAGATATCGGGTCGCCGGGTGCTTTACTGAGAATTCTTTCAATGGCACTGCGGAGATTGTGATCGGGAATGTCCACCGGATCTCCTGCTACAGCACTAAAAGTTACGGTAGTCCCCGCGGCAGACACCTTAACAGTATACCTGCCCTGATTGGGCCCCAGCGTAAGTGTACTCTCGGCTCTGCCCTTGGAGTCTGTCTGGACACTCTTTACACTGAGTGTCCCACCTCTCGTTTTGGCGGTAAATGTAACCCAAACCCCTTGACGGGGAGAACCATTGTTCACATCCCGTACATCAATAACAAATGGAACAGGTAAAGTTGCATTGGGTAATCCGTGTTGGTTATCACCTGAGATTTTCGTCAGTGCCCGAAGTGTTTTAGGAAACAGACGAAAAGATTCGCTGCTGACATTTCCAAAAATATCAACTGCTACGGCCCGAATCGGATGCACATGAGGATTCAAAAGACTTGTGCTTCTGCTATAAGAGGGATCATGGGCAGATGGAATAATGCCATCATAATCGAATTGAACATTGACATTTTTTTTACCTGCCAATCCGCGATACTCCTTCACTGTAGTTCTGTTGTAGGGCGGTGTAACATGTAAGATGACTTGGTGAAGCCCATCCGAATCGTTGAGTCTAAGCCGAATTGGGATGTTATCTGAGTTGGCGGGGTAGGTACGTGGCGATCTGAGTTCGATTCTTGTCCTCTGTGTGTCTCTATCTGCAATATCAGGATTGAAATAGGGATGGACGGCTAAAAATTCGGCACTACATGCTGATAACTGATGTTCGTTGCGCGGTCCGTACGACATGATGTAATCCCCATTCCTGAAATCGTGCTGTAATCCGAAAGCGTGTCCAAGTTCATGTGCCACCAGTGTCCAGTGAGATTGGACTGGAAGATACGCGTAGCCTCCACTGCTTCTCCCTCCAACTCTAGATACAAATCCGCTAGATACAAATCCACGGGCATCTATACGATGATCAACGAAAATGAGGTAAACGTTGTTCGCGGGATGAAACGCCTTGAAGACCTCTCTATTGACAAAATTTACTTTACCGCTTTCGTCAAGATAGTGACTATCAGGGTGTTCTCCATCTACACGATGAACTATCAACTCGCCTTGGTCATCGGTTTCAACACGGAAAATTATGTTTCCGTGTCCATGCGCTTTCATCTGCTCGGCATAGAAGGTTTGAATAGTGTGAACCCCATCTTTTATCCACTGAATTGCTTCGGAGCGAAATGGACGGTCATTGGGCAGAAAGTAGATTATCCGCACAGTGAGAGGTTCGCCCACATCTAAATCCGCGCCGTAAATGGTTGCTTTCATGCCAAAGATTAGTAGGAAAGTAAGAAAAACAAATACAAAACATTTTTGATTTGGTGCTTGTGTTTTCAAATTACAAACTCCTTATAAGAATTTAAGTTGTGTTTACATTTTATGGTAAAGCCCGCAATTATTTGCACTTTGGGGGAAGGCGAGGATGCTAGTGGAAATCCGCAGAAATACCTAAAATCTTGTCCATAGCAACTTGGATTCGGTATAATTACTCTTGCAGTTTCAAATCGCTCCACCTTGTCGTAAGTTTGCCGCTCGCCGACACAAGTCCTCTCATACGAACCGTGGCTAACTGCTTCCGACCCCCTGCATGTGACACATCCTCTATGCGATAATAGTAGACAGTGTTCGGTTTGGCAGTGGCATCTGTCCATGTATACTCATTACGTTCCGCTGTAGTGCCAGCACCTGGAATCATGGTCGGGTTGACCCTCTTGAAATCACCATCCTTTGTTTTACTACGATAGATGTAGAACCCTGCGTTGTCTACCTCTGATTCGGTTATCCATCTTAGGAGAACACCTGCATTGGTGTGTTCTGCTCGAAAACTGGACAATGTAACAGGCAATGGTTCGCCACTTTCGGACAAGTAGATTTTCATATCTGGGTTCTGCCGTAACATCTCAAGCAGCGGTTTTCGGTCCTGAATCCGGTTATGTTGGAGGTATAAATATCTTAACGTCGCCACATTCATAAGCGGTGTAACATCACTGATTTTGTTGACCTGAAGGTTTGCGCTCCACAAGTATTGCAATTCCGCTAATGGGGTGAGGTCGCTAATTTGATTCGTAGAAAGGTTTATTTGCCATAAGTATGTCAATCCTGCTAATACGGTGAGATCACTGATGCCAGTATTAGCAAGAGTTAATGTCTCCAAGGGCGTCAATCCTGTCAGAAATGTGAAGTCGCTGATTGGATGGGCAGCGTGCCCAAAAAGGTGTAATATCTCCAAGTGTGTTAATCCTGCCAAGGGTGTGAGATCGCTGGTCTCCAACCTGCGGATACTTAACTCTTTTAGAGAAACGGCGTGTTCAAGTCCTGTAAGATCTGCTATTTGAGAGTTTTCGGCATCAAGTTTAGTGAGGGAAATCATGTCCAGCTGCGTGATAGGAGCACTGGCATTCAAGTTAAGGGCCTCTCGTGCCGCTGCTGCTAAATCCGGGTCAAGAAATAATACAGGTTCGGGGTTCGGTACTAAAACGGTAATATCAATTGGATAAGCGATAGACCAAGTTAAGTTCCCGTAAAGGTCAATAACACTGAGTGCTACATCACTCTTTCGTTCAATTGGATTAAAGATAAATTCAACAGTGTTGCTTGAACTTCCATTAACACTTTTACAGGCGATTAAACCCGGAGCCCCGTTTTGCAAATGCGTCGATCCGATGAGTTGAACCTGCTGGACACCATCAAGATCAGTTACCTCAAAACGGAGGCGAATGACATTGGGAAGAGACTCTAAACGTGGTGGGAGCATGTTAACCGTTAACGGAGCATCGGCATCCGGTTTGGCCGGATTGAAAGCGCGATGGACATCCAACCATTCCGCTGCACATTTAGACAGTTCACCGTCACCGATCCTGCCGTAAGTCATAATGTCGTGCCTATTTCGCCAATCGTGACTCAAACCAAAGGCATGCCCGAGTTCATGGGCAGCAAGGGGGACCGAAAGAAAATGCACTATTGCGTTTCCACCGAGATTATCGAAGTAGGGACTACCGGTACCGCTTATACCTTCTTCCAGGGTTTCTGTTAATTCTGTAAAAATGTAATGGAAATTCCTGCGATCAAACTGTTGTTGAGGCAACTCACTATGAATATCGCGTTCACCTCTTCCGAGAAGATAATCTGTCGTATTGAACTTCCCCCGAACCTGATGCACCACTATCTCTCCATTTGTATCAGTTTCAAGTTGAAAGGCTTTTCTCCCATACCCGTGGCGTTGCATCTCGTCAGCATAAAACTGCTGAGTACCCTTTATGACCTGGCGTATCTCTACTTCGCGGGCAGGGTTGGGTGTACTGTCAGCAGGAATAAAATAGATACACCGGACAAGAGGTCGGTGTAATTGTGCAAAACTATTAGGTAAAACGATGAGCGTTACAAAAGTGAATAGGGCGAGTGTGGAATATAGTGTTGTTTTCATAGGTAGTTTTCCTTATTATAAATCGGCTTTCATATTACGTGCCAACTCGTACATTGCAGATGTTTCACGGGTTTCTGTCTGTTGGATATCGGCTTGCTCTAATACATCATACCCAGTTTTTGCCAATTCTAAAGCAATACGACCAGACAAGATTTCAGCCGAGGCACCCCCTGTCTCAGTAGCACCGCTGTACATCATGCCACCTAACTGATTCCCACCAGATTCACGGGATGCGACAATTATCGTGTTATACTTACTAAAGTTTGGACAATTTTTAGATAATAGACATGCCGCCCCTACGGGGCTTAGCTGTGCGGGGGACAACGTTTCTATAGACATCTCGCCCCTACGGGGCTGCGCATAGCTGCATCTACGTTTATTTTTCTCTGAGTTGCGTTTGTGGCTATAATGCGAAGAAAATACGCAAAATGCGATTGAAACAGCCCTTGATCTGGATAAAACCTGTCCAAATTTTAGGAATTTATAGTAAATCCAAAAATAAATAGACCCTTCATCACCCGATAGGTTCGGTTTTGCGGCGCACCATAAGTGTCAATTTTAGCCCAAATAACCGTTGTAGTCCCAGGTCCGGTAGGGTTTTTGCTTGGGTATTTCTTCACTGTTTCTAACTGCGCCGGATTTTAGTCATAAACTTTGTACACGCCAGAATACCTCTTTAGTCCCGTAGGGTTTATTTCCTCGGGTATTTCTGCAGCATCTGTGTAGAAACTCTTTGCATGACCATACTTGTCTTAACTTTTCTAATTTTTGGTGTAAATAAACGTTGGCACTTCAGAATATCCCCTACGCAAATATCGCGCGCGAGATGAGATGTCTGTCAAAATAGCTGCACACCTGGAATGTCTGATTCGCTCAAAAACGTCTCAAGGCGGGTATGTAGTCGGTTCAGCAGGACATCCTCAACACCAGGGATAGCTCTGAGTGACTCCACCATCGGCGCGGTATCAACGCAATCCCCAACATGTATAAGTATAGCCCTATACTTGGAATTCAGCTCCGTAAATTTCGGAGTGTATCCTCTTTCTTGGAAGAAAGCGTTAACCGCTGTTGCCGCTGTGTATTGCTCATCGTGCCGCACGATCATCGTGCCGAACTCATATAATGATCCGTCTTCCAATACACCGACCTCAATAATCGCGTTGTTGACGAACGGCAATTCCGGCAATTCGTCATCATCCCACACGATGATCTCATCATCGACGCCGGAAAGAGCGGACAACAATTCTGAAGTTTTACTCATAAAGTGGAGATACACCTGCTCGACACCTGGGAGATCCATCAGATCATCTATCATCGGAAGTGTATCAACATCGCTGTCAAGATACACAACTTCGTAACCGAGAATATATCCTCTTACCGTCGAAGTGTATCCTTTTTTCGCAAAAAAATCACGCACAGCCGCAGCAGGGGGTCTATCCATCAGACCTACCTTCCACCGAGTGTCTGTTTCATAGAGTATCAGCACCGACCCGAGTTCATACAGCAGATTCGCTTTTGTCCTGCCTATCTTTGCGGTAACAAGATTGTCCGGGCAGGTTATCATCTCCGGAGAATCACTACATCCGATTAACGGGATAAGTATTCCAAATATTGCAACAAACACAAGTACTATTTGCAATCTCACTATCAGTCTCTCCTGTCACATCAAAAGATGCTATTGATTAGACGTTATAATGATTTAGTTGTAAGTTTAGTATACTTAGCAACTTGGGCGGAATTATACGAAGGTGTTTTTGCAACACTGATATTTCCATGATCAGATTCTCTATGCTGTTCAAGTGCTACTTGAGCTACACCACAACCGATAAACATTATTAAAATGTTAACTGGCACAAGGCGTATAATTAGGGAAAATGTTCTTGTAATTTTCACAATATCCTCCTATTTAAAGAGTGTTAAGGTGTTGTTGGATATAAGGGCTGTGTCCTGTTTATTTCGGAACAACGAATGCAAAACGACCTCCGAGGTCAGTCCCCACAGGATCGGATGCATTAAACAGTCTGTCAGGGTGTCCCACAGCTTCAGCCTCAACGGTCCCATTTGCAATCAGCCATAGACCGATATCGGTTTCAACGTGCGGGCTTTCATCATCCCGTATGACACTGAAAATCTTCGGGAAGCCATCATCCGTAAGAACAAACGGTTCACTCGCGACGAAAAATTCGCCCAGCCGCTCCCGAGTTGTCCAGTCTGGCTGGTCGAGAAATTGCAGACGAAGCTGCGCGGCAGTCTCAACCGAGCACGCTTCAAGTCCCATCTGTTTTGCGCGATCATAAATGGTATCAAGGGTGGCGAGCTCACCCTCAGCAAATCCCATCTCCAGCATAGAAACAACAACGACATCAACCGTTGTTTCCTCTGCCACCACCGGAAAACCCGGATTTCCAAGGGCTTGCCTGGACCATAGGCTGATCTGGCATTTTTTTTCGATCAGTGCACCTAAAAGAGCAGCACCACTCCTATGAGTTCCGAGTGTTATGGTAAAATCAGCAGTGAAACCCTTTTCATCTTTTGCGTTTTCATCATTGCGTGCAAAGAAAATAAAGTGTTGGTTGCTGACACTGAGAATCAATAGGATTGCCACAACCAAAGCAGTTCCAACAGCTACCCACGGCAAGGATGGGTTCATCTTCGGAGAAGGTGTCGGTGTCATGTCAACAATTTTTCGCATGATGTTCTGCTTTATACTTGCTGATATTTGCACGCCACCGAGAACTTCTTGGATCAAGAGCTCCTCTTCTTCTTGTAACCGTTTTCGGGCGCGCGAGAGTCGAGTCCATACTGCCTTCGGCGACACCCCCAAGAATTTGCCAATCTCCTTCGCTGTCATTTCGTCGAGATAATGGAGCGTCACCACTATTTGCTCACCCTCCGGCAATTTTTCCAAAAGTTTGTTGACGATCTCAAAACGATGTTCCGTTGCTTCTGTCTCCCGCTGTTCCACTTCGTAACGCGCATAAGCAGATGCCCCGATTTCTTCCATAGGTGTGTCCTCCAAGGATTGCACTTGCTTCTCAGGTTCTTGTTTGCGCAGCCAATTCAGACAAATCCGATTCGCAATGACATGCAACCACCCAAGAAACTGGCTCGGATTTCTCAACGTTGAGAGGTTTTGATATGCGCGGAGGAAGGTATCTTGTGTAATATCTTCTGCATAGTGAAAATCCCCGATTTTCCGCCACGCGAGGGCGTGAACACTTTTTTGGTATTTTTCAACCAAAATATCGAATGCTGAGTCGTCGCCTGATAAAACGGCATGAATCAATTGAACATCGTCTTCTCTCTCCACGGAGTTCTCTCCTCATAAATAGATTCGGCTGCATTGACATCCACTGAAACATCTAAGTAAACACTGAGTCTCGGACGTTGTGCCATGCAATACAGTCCACACAATTATGTTATGACAATATTAAAGACACATTTTTTTCCCAAAACCTTACATCACGTGAAAAAAATATCTTGTTAGGCATTTTTCAAAGATGGGGAAAATTGTAAAATTCAATTTAACTGATCCCAAAACTACTAATTGCGTTTAGTTTTATAGTTCGGTTTCCTCGTAGAGGCGGTATCTATGTAGAACTGCGGATTCTCTCCTGTCCGCGTCGGGACAAGTGAGCGGTTGACACGGCGGGGGTCGGACGACAGGGTTCATGCGCGGCACGTGTAAGGTGCAGCGCGACGTTGAGTGTCGCCACGACGAAGAAAAGCGCGATGGGGACCCACCGCAAGAGGTGTGTTTTCATGTTAGGCACTCCTTTTTTAGGGGCTGGTCCCTACAAATAACATCCAACGGAAACCCGTTAGCTGCTACAATAGAAACCAGCGCTGCTATACTCATATTATGGCAGTGTTACGCGTGGCAGGTGGTAGTACACCTGCTGCGCACCCCGAAAACGGGGAGCTGCCCCTGACGCGATCCACGCGGTGTTAGCGAATGTGCTTCAGCATGAAATCAGCGTCATATAAAGTTTACCATAAAATGCAAAAATTGTCAAATTTTTTAAATAGAACTTTAAATATGCCTTACTATAACCGTTACAGTGCAGCAGGCGAACACCTTCCAAATCCTGCCCAATTTTACCACTTTTTCAGGGGTCCCTAATGAAGTCTGCCAAAGTAAATCAGTCCTGCAGTGAAGCCCAAACTGCACACCGACAGCCGACAACTGACTGCTGACGGCTAATCGCCAGTTTTTTGTTAATCAAAAAGCAAAGATTTGATAGAATAGTTATCGGTTACTGGTTGTCAGTTATCGGTTAAGAGGTTTCTGGTAACAATCGGTCCCACTTGGAATATTTCAAGATTGCGTGAATTGTTAAGTAGCACCTCTCTAACTCTCACTGCAAGGCACACCGAAAACCAAAGACCGATAACCACTTCAAGAATTACCAACACACACAGGAGCATTTGCTATGGAATATACCTATCTCGGTCGGATTGGGCTACAGGTGAGCCGTCTCTGTCTCGGCACGGTCAATTTTGGTAGACACGTGTCCGAAGAGGATACGTTACCGGTGTTGAGTCGGGCACTGCAAGCCGGAATCAACTTTTTCGATACCGCGAATTCCTATAACGACGGTTTAACAGAGACAATTATTGGAAACTGGTTAGCACAGGATAAAAGTCGACGCAATCAGATCGTGCTGGCAACCAAAGTATATAGTCAGACAGGTGAGGGACCGAATGAGGGTCGTCTGTCGGCGTATCATATTCGTCGAGCATGTGAGGACAGTCTGCGCCGTTTGCAAACTGATCATATAGACCTGTACCAGATGCACCATGTTGATCGCCAGACACCGTGGGATGAAATGTGGCAAGCGATGGAGCAATTGGTACGTGAAGGGAAAATTTCTTATGTCGGCAGTAGCAACTTCGCGGCATGGCACATCGCCCAAGCGCAAGGTATCGCTGCCCAACGCAATTTTCTTGGGCTGGTCTCAGAGCAGAGCCTGTATAATCTCCGCAGCCGAAAAATTGAACTTGAAGTCCTTCCGTGTTGTCGGGAACTCGGTTTGGCGGTGATCCCGTACAGTCCGATGGGTGGAGGATTGCTCTGTGGAGTCCTTGACAACCCAACCACTGGACGACGGGGCAGGGAATCGCTCAGACAAACGATTGAGACGCATCGAACCCAGTTACAGGCGTATGAGGAACTCTGCGCGTCAATAGGGCAACCCCCGGCTAACGTTGCTTTGGCGTGGGTGCTCAACAACCCGGACATTACGACACCAATTATCGGACCACGGACGGTTGAACAACTTGAAGAGAATTTATCTGTCTTGGAATTGAAATTGGACGATGATATACTCGCAAGACTCAATGAGATTTGGACGGGTCCGGGTGGTGAAGCACCAGAGGCGTATGCGTGGTAAGGTACCAATGGAACACACGTCGTCACAACTGATGCTGCACTCAGTGAAATAGTGGGATAATTAACTATCAACCGTCAGCCGTCAGCAAGAGGACTCTCCTTTATGAGGAAACCTCTTTACTGATTGCTGATAGCCGATTGCCGATAGCCCTTCTTGCCGACAGCCGAAGGTTTCCGATGGCTGACAACCACTAAAAAAGGAGCAAAGTATGGAAAAACGCCCAAATATTTTATGGTACTGCACAGACCAACAACGTTTCGATACTATCGGAGCGCTGGGAAATTCACATATCAACACCCCAAGACTCGACGAATTTGTCAGTCAATCAGTCACATTCACCCACGCCTATTGCCAATCTCCCATCTGCACACCATCCCGTGCGAGTTTTATGACCGGTATGTATCCTTCAGCTGTGAGCGTCACCGGCAATGGTAACCCGGCTTTCCCCGAATACTACGAAGACCGACTGATTACACATGCGCTCACACAAGATGGTTACGACTGTGGGTTGATTGGTAAACTCCATCTCGCCAGTGCCTTCGATGCGCAAGAACACCGCGTAGATGATGGATACCGCTACTTCCAATATAGCCACGACCACGGAAAGCCAAATGCCCTTGGACACGAATACGCAGATTGGCAACGCACACAGGGTGTTGATCCTGAAGCATTGATAGCGGGGAAGGCAATCTCTCAAAAGTATCCGAACAGGACCGGACGCGTGAAAGAACCGACACAGGATATTGACAACGTCCCGCCACATCTCCACCAGACCCATTGGTGCACCGAGAAAACAATAGAGTTTGTTGAGAAAAATCGCCGAGAAAATCAGCCATGGATGCTCAGCATCAATCCGTTCGATCCACACCCGCCGTTTGATGCCCCTTGGGAGTATTACCGACGGTACGATCCAGAAACGCTGCCCGGTCCGTACTTTCAAGAGAGCGACATTGCCTTTCAATCGAAATTGACGGATGCCGGTATTGATTTTCAATCTCAGGCGAAGCCTCCTTCAGAGTGGGACGACAAGCGGATGCAAGCGTCTTATTACGCTATGATTGAACAACTCGACCATGAGTTCGGACGCATCCTCGACTACCTTGATGCCGAAGGACTTCGCGAAGACACAATCGTTATCTTCACTTCCGACCACGGAGAGGCACTCGGAGACCACGGACTCGTCTACAAAGGGTGTCGTTTTTACGAAGGATCCGTGCGGGTACCGCTCATCATTTCATGGCCGGGGTCCCCACCCGTTACTGGGAAGGGGCGACACTTTTTACAGGACGTTCAAAGCGAAGCACTCGTTGAACTGCTTGACATTGTTCCCACCTTGTACGATGCGTTAGGTATGGACATCCCCTATTACGTGCAAGGCAAATCGCTCGCACCACTCTTACGTGGTGAGGTCTCTGCCTCTGACCATCGAGAGGCGGTACGTAGCGAATTTTTCGGAGCAATCGCGTTCCCAGACCAGACGCACGCAACGATGTATCGGGACCGACGCTGGAAACTTGTCGTCTACCATCAGAAAGGGATTTGTGAACTCTACGACCTCGACAACGACCCGTGGGAACACAACGACCTTTCCGAGCATCCTGATTACCAAGCCGTCAAGTGGGAACTGATGCAAAAGAGTTTCGATGCCGCCGTTTATGCGCACCCGCAGATGATACCACGTGTCGCTTCGCACTAACGAAACCACTTCCTTGTAAACGTAATTAACATGAGTTCTGTTTAAGGATTTAGTGGAAACTCTCGAACGGAAGCCGCGGTTTGGAAAAGACATGCAAAAGATTGTTCCTGAATAAGTTCCCTCAGCAGTACAAATGATTGGTTGCGTTTGCCCTATTTGGTGCAGGTGGATATAGGGGCTGCCCCGTTTTGTGCAGTTCCTCTCGGTATTTCACAAAGAATCTGGCTGGTGTGGTATTGCTTGGACTGGCACGAAACTTGCTCCCTATTATGATAAAATGAATTGGTGTTTAAGGTTTATAGGCAATCTGCAGACGGGCTTAGGCACGATTTTCTCTCAGATTCTGCAACCTTTCCACTGCAAAAGTGTGTCACTATAATTGAGTGAGACCCTATACAGCATTTAACCAATGAGCAACGCTTAACTCTCAGAATTGACTTCTAACGCGAGATTTGTGGACAATGTATCGCTATAAAAAAATGGTGTTTCTGCTTCTGGGCAGTATCATTTTCTAAAATTATGCACCTTTTTCGATGCCAAAATGCGTCACTAATAATCGAAAGGGATCATATCCCGTATTGATTTGAAGAAAACGTTAATGTGTGCCACTCAAATTAAGAGACATTTCACATTGGTTATCAGTTTTTAGTCGTCAGTTTGCCTCGCAGTGAGAGTTAAAGATGTTTGTCGTGGAACACAGTTAACTGGACTGCCACAAGAAATTAACTGATAACTGATAACTGATTACCGATAACCGATTACGAAAGGGAACTTTATGACAACTACTCCAAACAACGACGGAATGCATGCCGACGACGTTGCCGCAATTGACGAACTTCGCAATGTCTACGATCAATTGAAGGTAGCACTTGCAAAGATTATCATCGGTCAGGAACAGGTCATCGAGCATTTAGCGATTTGTCTATTTTCTCAAGGGCACGCACTCTTGATGGGCGTTCCCGGCTTGGCAAAGACACTATTAGTGAGTCGGTTCGCTGAGACGATGGCATTGCAGTTCAGTCGAATTCAGTTCACACCTGACCTGATGCCGATGGACATCACCGGAACCGACATTCTTCAAGAGATTCCGGGCGGTAAGCGGGAATTTGAATTTGTGAAGGGTCCACTCTTTGCCAATCTTATTTTAGCGGACGAGATTAACCGGGCACCTTCAAAAACGCAGGCTGCCATGCTTGAGGCGATGCAGGAATACAAAATCACAGTAATTGGCAGAACATACTCTCTGGATCCCCCCTTTTTCGTGTTGGCAACACAAAATCCAATTGAACAGGAAGGAACATATCCCTTACCGGAAGCGCAATTAGACCGATTTATGTTCAGGATCGAAGTGGATTACCCGGCACGGTTTGAAGAGATAGAGATCGCCCGCACAACGACAGGTGTGGCACTTCCTACACTTGAACACGTTCTGACGGGTGAGCGGGTACGCGCCTTTCAAGACCTCGTCCGTCGCGTTCCAGTCGCTGATCACATCTACGAATTCGCGGTTGACCTCGCGCGTGGTACGCGTCCGAAAGACGACGCAGCCCCTGACTGGCTCAAGCCACTGGTGGCGTGGGGTGCCGGTCCACGGGCTGTTCAATACTTGATTCTCGGTGCGAAGGCACGCGCCGCACTCAGCGGAAGCTACATGGCGCGACTCGAAGATGTAACTGCCGTAGCGGAACCCGTACTCGCGCATCGCGTCATTACCTCCTTTGCCGCGGAATCCGAAAACATCACAAGCAAGGACATTGTCAGCCGACTCATTGAAGAATTATCAAAGGAATAGTTATCGGTCTTCGGTTAAAGAATCTCCTGTAGCTGCCACAGTCCCTCTTTAACCGAAAACTGACAACTATCCCTCCGATAACTGACAACTGACAACCGATAACTATAAAAAAATATGCTGCAACTTAAACGAGATTATCTTGACCAGAAAGTTTTGGAACGCCTTTCGACACTTCAACTACACGCTCGATTGCCCATGATCGGAAACGTATCAGGCAAGCATCGGAGCCCGATTCGCGGCTCCAGTCTTGAGTTTGCCGAGTACCGCAAGTACGTTCCCGGCGATGACACCCGGCGGCTCGATTGGCGGGCTTACGCACGAAATGATCGCTATTACATCAAAGAATTTGAGGCGGATACCAACCTGCGGATGTGTTTGGTTATTGATACCAGCGGTTCCATGGATTTCGCATACAACGGTACGAGTAAACTTGACTATGCCCGTCGGGTCGCAGGCACATTGGCGTATATAGCCGCTCAACAGGGTGATGCTGTTGGACTCTACTGTGCAGGCACGGAATTCCACAAAGAAATTCCACCCAAACGCAGCGCGACCCACCTGAGCACAGTACTTGATGAATTAGGGGCGATGGAGGCATCTGGTGAGACCGGATTGGCGAACGTTCTCCACAAGACAGCTGAACGCGTCCCACAGAGAGCATTAATCGTTATCGTTTCCGATCTCTTCATCGAACCGGAAGTCGTGCGTAACTGTTTTGAGCATCTGCGATTTCGTAAACATGATGTTGCCGTCTTTCATCTGTTAGACCGGATTGAGTTGGAATTGGAATTTGATCGTCCAATACGTTTTGTTGACATGGAGGGTGGCGAACCTGTGTTGGCAGACCCAACCGTCATCGGCGCACAGTACCAACGTGCACTCGAAGCGTACCTCGAAGGTATGAACGATGTCGTTCGCGACACCGAGATTGACTACCACCGTGTCTACATCAATGAGAACTATGACGACATATTGGCACGCTTCTTATTAGGACGTACACCAAAGCGACATAAGTGAGGATCTGAACGATGAATTTTTTGCAACCGTTGGCATTAATCGCACTCCCTTTGGTGGCACTCCCCATCCTCATCCACCTCATCAATCAACATCGGCACCGCACCATTCCTTGGGCAGCGATGATGTTTCTCATGACTGCGAAGCGTATGAGTAAAGGGATGGCACGCCTTCGGCATTTTTTCATTCTGCTGATGCGTGTACTCGCAATAGCAGCACTAATTTTCGTCGTCAGTCGTCCGCTTTCCGGTGGATGGTTGGGCAGTATCGGACTCGGTAAACCCGATGCGACTTTGATTCTCCTCGATCGGTCTCCGAGTATGGAAATGCAAGATTTACAAGTAGGTCAGTCAAAGAGATCCATGGCACTGCAGAAACTCGCGGAATTATTGGAACAAGGCGATTATGGAACACACTTGGTTCTCATTGATAGTGCCACCGGTCAGCTGCAGGAAGTAGATTCACCGAAAGCACTCTTGAATTTGCCCATGACTGGATCGACCGCCACGAGTGCAGATATTCCGGCGATGCTTGAAACCGCCTTGGCATATCTCAAGGCAAATGAATCGGGAAGAGCCGACTTATGGTTCTGCTCGGATTTAAATGAGAATGATTGGGATGTTGACAGCGGGCGTTGGAACGCGATACGCGAGGAGTTTGCGCAGTTAGAAGGCATACATCATTTCTTGCTCGCATATACGGATTCACCCTCGGGCAACTTGTCTGTAAGGGTAGAAAACGTACAACGATGGACGCGTGGGAACGATGCGGAACTCATTCTTGATGTCGTGGTTCGGGCAACAGATAACAGCGGTGGCACACGGCAGGGGGTTCCGATTGAGTTTGAAGTCAACAATGTTCGCTCCGTCGTCGAAGTAGATATTGATAGGCAGGGTGCCTCTTTGCGAGGACACCGTATCCCTATCGATGCCAAACTCAGTTCAGGTTGGGGTTCGGTTGGATTGCCCGGTGATGCGAACCCCTTGGACAATCGGTTTTTCTTTGTATTTTCGGAATCACCTGTCCGAAAGGCTGTCGTCGTCAGTGATGACGCGAAGATTGGTGAAACGTTTCGTCGGGCACTTGCTATTCCGCCTGATCCACGGCTCCAACACCAGACCACTGTGATTTCGGTGGATCGCACTGCTGAAATTGACTGGGAAAATACAAGCCTATTGATTTGGCAAGCAGCACTGCCACAAGGGTTGGTAGCATCACAAATTGAACAGTTCGTCGACGCGGGGCGTGTGGTTATGTTCTTCCCGCCGAGTCAAAGTGCAAGTGAGGAATTATTTGCTTCACGTTGGGGCAACTGGCAGACCTCTGAAGGTCAGCAGGTTTCCAAGATTTCATGGTGGCGTGGGGACGCAGATCTACTCGCACATGTAGAGAGTGGGGACGCTTTGCCATTGAACCAACTGTTCACTTATCGCTACCGCGCCTTTGAAAGCACCGGGACACCTTTGGCAAGGTTTCAGGACGAGGCTTCACTACTAACCCGTGTCGCTACAGACCAGGGCGCGGTTTATTTCTGTAGCACCCTGCCCACGGCGCAATTTTCTTCTCTTGAACGTGAGGGTGTGGTCTTTTATGTAATGTTGCAGCGGGCGTTGGCCGAAGGCAGCCGTTCGTTGGCTGTTGCCTCCCAACGCAACGCGGGACCTGACGTACTCGCTGACCGCAATCAATGGCAACCGGTCGCTCCGACAGACGACGCACCACACTTTTCACAAAGGGGGCTACATGCTGGGGTATACAAAGATGGTGAGTATTGGGCAGCCATTAACCGCAGCCAAGTTGAAGACATGGCACAGACTGTACCCGTCGCTACAGTAGACGCGCTATTTGATGGCATATCGTATCGACGAATTGATGCTGATGTCGGCGATACATCTGCCTTGGCAAGTGAGTTGTGGCGAATTTTCCTTATTGCAATGGCGGTGGCTCTCGTTGCCGAAGCAGTGCTGAGTTTGCCAAATAGACGATCAGGAAGTTTACAAACAAAGTGAGTAGTTATCGGAGGGAATGGTCTTCGGTCTTCGGTCTTCGGTTAAGGGAGTGTTGTGGGGATTACACACGTTTGCAACCGCCACACGTCTTAACCGATAGCCAATAACCGATAGCCGATAACCATAAAAAAATGCAAGAACAACAGGGAAATCTTGAGTTTTTTTCAAGCGGATCCGTCCTGTTTTTCGGACTGATTCTCATTGCTGCGGCTGGCGTATTGTGCTGGCTGGCGTGGCATCGCAGCGGTTATAGCAAGAAGACCGGAGCACTTGAGGTGCTGCGTTTTGTGTTGATCTGTTTAGTCGTTGTAACCCTGAATCAACCGGAATGGCTACGGACGCAGTTGCCGGATCAACGCTCTACGCTTGCTGTACTTTGGGATGAATCCAACAGTATGAAAACGCGGGATGTTGTTGACACGCAAAATATCTCTAACAAGCCCAAAAGTCGCGCCGAGACGATTCAACCGCTGATGGCTGAGAAAGTTTGGAAACCATCGGATACCAGCGATCTCAGTGTCGTTTTTGAACCGTTTTCTTCGCAGTTAGATCCAGCAGAGGAAGCAACAGATTTAAACGCTGGACTCTCGCATGTTCTGGACAGTCACGAAAACCTTCGCGGGGTCGTGCTACTGTCGGACGGTGATTGGAATATCGGGAACTCTCCAATTGAGGCGGCTACACGGTTTCGGATGAAAGGAATTCCCGTTTTCGCGGTTGGCGTGGGGAGTAAAGTGCCGTTACCTGACATTGAGTTGGTTAGCATGGATGCACCAACGTATGCAGTTGTGAACAAGCAACTTCGCATTCCATTTGTTGTTCGCAATACTTTGGGACAGGATCGGGATGTAAGTGTCACTTTGAGTGTCAACAAAAAACCAACGGCTACCAAGCTTATCCGTGTTCCTGCTATGAGCCAAGCACAGGAGAACATGGTGTGGACACCGCCAGCGACCAGTGATTACACCCTAACGATGCGCATTCCGCTGGATACACAGGAGTTAATACCAGAAAACAACGAGATATCCGCGCCTATCTCCGTGCGCGAGGAGCAATTGAAAGTCCTTGTTGTCGAATCCTACCCACGGTGGGAATACCGATATCTACGCAACGCGTTGGAACGAGATGCGGGGGTCGAATTAACGTGCCTTCTCTTTCATCCCAAATTACCCAAAGTGGGCGGCGGTCGTGGTTATATCAAGGTCTTTCCAACGGCGAACGAACTGAGTCGCTATGATGTGGTGTTCCTCGGTGATGTCGGTATCGGAAAGGAACAATTGACGGTTGAACAAGCACGAGACCTGCGGCAGCTCGTCAGTGCTCAAGCGGCGGGTCTCGTCTTTATGCCGGGACGGACCGGGAAGCATGAATCATTGATGTCTGGCCCACTTGCGGATCTTTATCCAGTAGTTCTGGACGCGGCTACGCCTTATGGTACTGGATCAAGCACACAAGGATACTTCTCGCTCACACAGCTGGGGCAACGGAGTTTGCTAACCCGCCTCGGAGAGAACGATGAGAGCAATCGCAGGGTGTGGCGCATGTTACCCGGCTTTTACTGGTACGCAGGTGTCAAACGAACCAAGGTTGGAACAGAGACTTTGGCAGTACACGATCAGGTTGCAACGGCTGCCGGACGGGTGCCGCTAATCGTAACCAAGACTTATGGTGCTGGTAAAGTCTTATTTATGGGGACAGACAGTGCATGGCGTTGGCGACAAGGTGTTGAAGACAAGTACCACTACCGGTTTTGGAGCCAAGTCGCACGATGGATGGCATATCGCCGACAGATGGCACAGGGCGAGTCAATGCGGTTGTTTTATGCACCAGACCGACCGCACGTTGATGATGTAGTGATGTTGAATGCCAACGTAAATGATACCTTGGGTGCCCCATTGGATAAAGGGACGGTTATTGTACAGGCGATTTCACCTTCAGGTAAAACACAGGCGATCCGGCTTCAGCCAGGTGAAGGGGATGCCGTGGGCTTGTTCACAGGCGCATTTACACCGGAAGAATCTGGTAATTACAGCCTTGTTGCCAGTAGCACCGAAACCGGGGCATCGGTACAAACCGATCTGTCAGTCCAAGGGTTAAACCGAGAGCAACAAGGACGCTTGGCACGTTTTGATGTCTTAGATGAAATCGCTAAGATTACCGATGGCGAATTGGTAACAGTTTCTGAGGTTGGGAGTCTGCTGGATTCTCTCGCAGCTTTGCCAGAACCTGAACCTACAGTGCATCGCACACGGATTTGGGCGCATCCGCTTTGGGCAGGACTTCTCATCTTACTTTTAGGCGTGTTCTGGGTTGCAAGAAAATTGACGGGAGCGATATAATAGTTTTCAGTTATCAGTACGGATTACTACGTAATCCTTTCAGTCGTCAGTTAATGCCTTGTGGCAGCAGTTGCTGTTATCTCCACAAAAACCTCTTAACTGACAACCGACAACCGATAACTAATAACCATTCCAAGGAGATTTTTGATGGACCAAATACAAGCAAAAAAACAATCACAAAAGGGCGCAGTCAACCTACCGCCGCGCATGAAAGCAGCACTCGAACAGTACCAAAAACGGGTATGGGTGATCAAACTATCTGAAGGTGTACTGGCGGCGATTTTTGGTCTCCTTGTTTCGTATGTCGTCGTGTTTTGTCTGGATCGGGTGTTCGATACACCCGCGCTCTTGCGGGCACTCATTTTGGCGATTGGTATGGCCGGGATGGTACTTCTCTTACCCCTGAAGTACTACAATTGGGTTTGGAAACATCGACAATTAGATGGGGTCGCTCGGCTATTGCAGCACAAGTTCCCACGCTTTGGAGATCACGTACTCGGTATCATAGAATTAGCGCGTAATAGAGAGACGCAATCCTCAGATTCCCCCGCGCTGGTTGAAGCAGCCATGCGTCAGGTTGATGCCGAGGTCGCCAGACATAATCTATCAGAGGCTGTTCCCAACCCACAACACCGTCGCTGGGGCTGGACAGTGGCACTGCCGTTGGTGCTGGTCGTAATTGGAGCCGTTGTAATCCCTGCAACGAGTCGGAACGCGCTCGTTCGGTGGTTGACTCCGTGGCGTGACACCGCGCGTTACACTTTTGCGCAATTAGAAGACACGCCGGAACTACGCGTGGTGCCGTATGCCGAACCCTTTGATGTCGAAGCACACCTAAAAGACAATTCACCGTGGAAGCCTGAATCGGGTGAGGCGCGGTACGCAGACCAAGTTCCGGTGGTTGCCGAACGGGATGGCGCGACTTACCTATTTCAAATACCCCCGCAAACAAAAGACGGACACCTCACTCTTCGAGTCGGAGATGCTCAACATTCCATCCCAATTGAACCCAAGTTACGTCCCGCGCTGACGGAACTTATCGCCAAAGTCCAACTGCCTGCCTATTTGCAACGCAGTGAGCCGCTGGTAGAGGATGTACGCGGTGGAACACTCAGTTTATTAGAGGGGAGCACCGCTGTCTTGGAAGCCACCGCAACACGCGAACTCGCTGAAGCAACGCTGAACGGTCGTCCACAAGGTGTCACTGGTACTCGTATGACAACTGAACCAATCAGTGTAGAGACACAGACTGAGATGCAGCTGGCGTGGCGCGATCGTTTTGGGCTTGTCGCACGTGAACCACAGGTACTACAATTAGAGGTCCAAGAGGATGAGTCCCCGACCGTCAGCTTTAACAAACTCAAGAACAATCAAGTCCTTCTTTCTACTGAAGTCCTTACCTTCGAGATTCAAGCAGGGGACGACTTTGGTGTGAAGGAAGTGGGTTTGGAGTGGGAAGGCATCGAGCATGCGATTCACAATCCAAATCCTACCAACGGCGAGAAAACAGTAGCCTCCGGTAGACCGACCACGGACAACATGACAGTTGCTGCCACATTTTCTGCGGAGCGTGAAGACGTACGTCCACAGAGCCTACGCCTGCGCGCCTTTGCCGAGGATTATTTGCCCGGTCGCGAACGCGTCCGTTCACCCGCCCTTGTACTACATGTGCTTACCCCGGCAGAACATTTCAGGTGGCTCGTGGAGCAGATGGAACTCTTCATCGGCGCGGCACAGGAGGTCCACGACAAAGAATTACAATTGTATCAAACCAATCGTGAGCTGCGGAACCTACCACCTGAAGCACTTGACGATCCAGCGCAGCGGAAAAGAATACAAGAGCAAGCGGCTGCGGAACGTGCCAATGCAGCAAGACTTGATAGCCTGGTTCAACTTGGAACAGGGTTAGTGAAAGAAGCAACAAAAAATGATGAATTCGATCCTGACCAACTTGAGTCGTGGGCAGAAATACTACAACAACTTGAGGAAATCGCCGGACAGAGAATGCCCTCTGTTGCGGATTTACTCGCCCAGGCAGCCGAAGCCCCCGGTCAGTCGCCTGAATCTCCTCCCGCAAGTGAGCCTTCGGGTGCCACAGCACAAGGAGATCAGGCAGCCCAGGGACCCACGTCCCCTTCCGCAGGTGAACCTAATAACTTGGAAAAGGTGGAGAAGTACGGACCCGATAGCGAAAAACCTCCTGAAGGGTTAGATGAAATTCCAGAAGATCCAAATACTCCCGGTGAGAGTGTCGTCGTGAATCGGAGCAAACAACCAGAGGGTGAACCCGGTTATGCACCTGCCAACCCTACGCCGCTCGTCGTTGATGTTGAATCAGGTTTCAACGAGGCTGAAGACGCGTCAGGGCAGGCACCACAAACCGTCGGTGGTCTCGGAATTCCAAGGACGACTCTCAAAGGGAGTGGTAGAGAAAGCGATGATGAAGAGGAACCACCAGCACCTCAGACAGCGGAACTCGTCCTGGAGGCGGTCAAAGAACAGCAGGAATTGTTGGATGCCTTTGGAAATCTGGCGGAAGAAATGAACAGATTGCTCACCGGTTTTGAGAACAGCACATTCGTGAAACGTTTGAAAGCCGCATCGCGACGACAGATTGACATCGCAGTAGACTTGAACAATCTGGATGGGTTCGGTCTCGTAGGCAGCGCAGTAGCAGAGACGGAGAAGCAGGTCCACCGGGAGCACTTGAAAGCCTCATTGCGAAGGCAGCTCGACATCGCGGCAGACGCAAACAACAATCTGGAGGGTTTCCGTCCTGAAGACAGCACCATGCCGGATCATCCCAATCGGGAGCGGTTGGCGAAACGGGAGATCGCTGAGTCTGAAGCCACGTCTACGCTCCTGCAAGACATGGTCGCTTACACCGACCGGCGTCCTTCTGAAAATCTCTCGCGTGTGCTGTCGGAGATGCAGGACGCTGTTGTATCAAACGAGCTGCAGGATATGGCAAAAGCGATTAGGAACAATTTTATCGGTGAATCGACGATTGAAGCGGAATTCTGGGCGGATACATTGGATCGCTGGGCAGAGCAGTTGGTGGACCCCTTACCCGAAGGGGGACCCTCTGGGGAGGCGGAAATGCGGACGATGCCGAACCTACCGCCAGAAATCGTTGTGGAAGTGATGCGCATTATCAATCGCGAGATTCAATTGCGGGAAGAGACACGGGAACTTGAGCAGGCGAAAGAAGCACTCAGTGCTGATGAATACAGTGAGCGCAGCATGGAACTATACGACACCCAAATCACGCTCACTGAGGATACCCGTGAAGTCGCAGCCCAGATTAGCTTCTTGCCGAATGCCCACGAATCCTTGATTCAGCGGCAGCTTAGGCAGGTAATGCAAGCCGCCGAGGTTATGGACGAAGTAGAAGACATCCTCGCAGAGCCAGACACCGGTCCCAGAGCGATTGCAGCGATAACGGAAGTGATTGAAATCCTACTCCAAACCGGGCGGGTTCCGAATGCACCCATGACAATAACTGCGCCACCACCCACCGCTTCTGCCTTGATGCTCGTTGGTGTCGGTGACGACAGTAGCGGTGCCTTTATCGAAAATCGCTCACCAAGGCAGGCAACCGGCAAAGCAGGACGCGTATTGCCGGAAGAGTTCCGCCAAGGACTGGACGCTTATTTCGACACTTTGGAAGGAAGGTAGTAGGGACAGAATGTGCCGTAAAACAGAGGAGAAACCGATGACCGATAAGCCAGAGGGTGCTATTCCGTTTGAGGTATTCGCCAGTTTCAAGAGGATTGAGGTAGGCAACCCGATCATTTCCCTGCCGCCACCGCTCTGGGCGGCAGCAACCCACGCGACTATCGTTGATGAGGTGGTCCACTACATCTGGTGTAAGCGCGACCTTGGGGTTCGTTGGTTGATAATGCATGCGACAGCTCCTGTTAGCGACCTCACCGACATCACGCAGGATGCCCGGAACCCTATTCTTGAGCCTTCAGCGGAAGGTTTCAATAACGCAGCCGTTGAGTATCCTTTCCCGTTCCTAAATCCTGCTGACGGCAAGTTCTACATGTACTATCGGGGTAAGGGGGAAAAGACACCTGAACAGACGGGTTTACTTGTAAGCGATGGAGACTTGGGTGATTGGCGGCGTGTCCAACACACTCCTGTCATTCCTGCAGATACCGAACACGAACGGCACGGCTCAACGCACCCTTCAGTTGCTATAGAGGATGACACGATTCATATCGTTTATACCGGGAAGGCGACGCGTTCGTTCGGAGAGGGTTTGACGATGTGTCATGCGACAGCACCGACAAGCAATCCGGCATCCGTCACAAAAAATCCTGCCAATCCTGTTTTCAAGGGCAGTGGGCAAGCGTGGGACAGTCGAGCCGTTCGTGAAACCGAGTTGTTCAAGGGACCACAGTACTTCCATATCCTCTACGGTGGATACGACGGCGAAGTCTGGCGGATCGGGCATGTACGGACTCGTGATTTCCAGACCTTCGAGCCGAACCCTTACAACCCTATATTTACGCCATCGGACGACCCTGATGCGTTTGATTGCGATGGTGTATTGACCGGACAAATCTTTGAAGTCGGCGACATCTACGCCATGCTTTATGCGGGTAAGAAAGGTCAGGAGTGGCAGACCGGTTTAGCTACAATAGGAAAAAGTAATCACAAGGAGGATTGAGCAGATGAATTATTTACGATTCATGTTAATATTGTTTGCTTGTGGCAGTCTGTCGTTCGGTATTGCCTTTGCACAGGACGACGCTACGAATGGTGGAACCGTTCGAGGACAGATTACTGACATAACGCCAGCGCAGAACCCGATTGAAGGTGTTGAAGTTAAAATTGTTGCCCAAGATGGCGGCAAGGAATGGACAACAAAAACAGATGCAGACGGGAATTACAAACACGCTGGACTTCCTGCCGGACGCTACTTGATTAGCATATCTAAAGACGGATACGACAGGCGCGTTGGGAAACCTGTTACCGTTGTTGATGGTGGTGACCATTTTGTCCCGCTCAAAATGGCACCAAAGGGCAATATTGGTCAATTCTTTGAAATGCAACCAATCTTTGAAGTACAACCGATTATGTCCTTACCCTTAGGTGTCGTTGGAAGTGTCAGCAGGCGTTACAATCTGGGCGAGGCGGTTGTTATAGCACTTTATCAATCAATGCTCGATTCAACCAAGAATGCATTAGAGCAGGATGGCAGTCAGCACGCCTTCGCAAAGGCCGTAAAAGAAGGAAGTATGTCTTTGCTTGAAGTGCTATTGTCGCATCCGGACTTCAAGGCGGCATTGGCTAAACATCTGAGCGAGGCGCAGCTTCAGGATTATTTGGACTTCACAGAAGCACGACGACAGCGGGAACAACAGGTGGTCGCTCGTCGACTAACAATGTTAATCGACAAAGAGCTCAGTTTGACGGCAGAGCAACGCGAAAAAATTGCGAAGGTGCTACGCGGCGCAGCGTGGAACGAAGCCTTTCCGATCTCAATGAGTACCTTACGGATCAGTTCGCATCAAGCGATACATTTGGTGCACTATAGGTTGAAAGTCTCTCTGGATGCCCTCTTGAGTGAGACACAGTCCAAGGTTTGGCAAGGATTAGTTAACACAAACGCGAACAGAGCGCGTAACGTTTTTTTCATGCCCGGACCCGAGGTCAAGGTGGAAGTCGAGAATGAGAAGGTAGATAAGGGAAAAGTTGAGGGACCGGACAAAAAGCGTGCGTTTATCCGCAGGGAGCCAGCCAAGCATGTCAACATAGAGGAAGGGGTTAAAGTAGTGATTAACGAGGTAATAATTGACCCGCCAGGGAAACTGCAACCTTGGATTGAACTTAACCCAGCAGGCACAGCGGCATCTCCAGAGCAAATGATGGAAATCGCCGAAGCCAAACTTGTTGCGCATACCGAGTTGTTAGGTTCTCTTGATGAACGCGCCGCTCGACGCTTGGCACTCGTTGCTAAAGGTGTGGCACAACAGTACACTGAAGCCCAAGACAAAACTCACGACGCGATGGATGAATTGTGGGGAGATGAAGGGATGAATATTGACATTACGGATCATCCGATGTACCAACAGGCAATCAAAGATGTGCTGTCTGAAGAGGCATTTGCACAGTATAGCACGTACCGAGCGGAAAGAGAAGTTTGGCATCAACAGGTGCTGCGTGATGTGGTGGTAGCGTGCATGGATACGCAACTGCTTTTGGGCGACACACAGCGGGAAGCGTTAGAAACGGCAGCATCGCAATTGATACCCGGTCCGCTTAAGGAGGAGAAACCAGCGGAGTTTATGTTTTTCCAACTTTTCCCACAGACGGTAAACTTTGAAATCCTGACACTTTGGCAGCAGAATGAATTTAAACGTGTGTTCGGTCCAATGATGTGGCGGAGATGATTAAAAGGAGGATCAAAACAGATGATTCGCTTGTGTTTCGTGTTAATAGCAGCTGTTTGTGTCAGTATTACGTCTGTTGGTGTTATCTTTGCAGAAGATAAACCCACGACTGGTGGGACGCTCCGAGGCAAGATTACTGACGCAACCGCAGCACAGAACCCAATTGAGGGTGTTGAGGTCAAAATTGTCGGGCACACTGGCAAAGAATTTACAGTAAAAACGGATGCTGACGGCAATTATGAATGCACCGGTATCCCCACAGACCGCTATCTCATCAGTACATCCAAAGAAAGCTATCAAGGAACATCTGGTAAACCTATAATGATTCTTAATGGGGGTGCCTATTTCCTCCCGCTCAAAATGGCTGAAAAAGGAAACCATGTTGAACCATTGCCGGAAAGACGACCGAAAATAATAGAAACTACTATCACGCAAATTAAATCAGTGCCCCAGCGCGTTGCTGAAAGTGTCGGTGAACGTTATGATCTGGACGAGGCAAAGGTAAAGGCATTTCATCGGTCAATTCTTGATTCAGTTGAAAGGACACTGTGGCAGGCTGGAGGTCTGAATGATTTCGCGAAGGCATTGAAGGTAGGGAACACAGTATTCCTTGAAATGTTAGTGTCGCATCCCATTTACCAAGCGGCATTCGCCGAACATTTGAGTGGGACGCAGTTTCAAGATTATCTGAACTTCACAGCAGCGCGGCGACAACGAGATCAGCAGGCGGTTGCTCGTCGAATAACGGTCGCACTCGACAAGGAGCTCAGTTTAACATTAGACCAGCGCGAGAAGGTTGTGCAATCGCTGCTTGACGCAGCAGAGAACAGACCCTTCCCGATTTCAATGAGCATCTTAGGGATCGGTTCACAGGAAGCGATAAATCTTACGCACTCTAAATTGAAAGTCTCGTTGGATGGCATCTTGAGCGATACCCAGTCCAAACTTTGGTGGGAATTGGTTGATAAATTGGACCCCCAAAAAAGACCTGCGTTTATCCGCAAGAAGGCAGTCGAGGTTGACAAGATAGATGAAAAAGCAGATGATGTGAGAAAGAAAAGCATTCAGATCGAAGATAGCACGGCGAAATCTCAGGAACGAATGAAATGGATCGCTGAAGCTAAGTTGACAGCGCATACCGAATTGTTGGGGTCTCTCGACGAGCGTGCTGCTCGGCGTTTGGTACTTGCCGCTAAAGGTACAGTGCAACAGGACTTTGAATTTGAAGAAGAAGCTCATGAGCAAATGTTACGAGAACTTGAAGCGAGATTCATGAAGGAGGTTGAAGCTGGCAAAATGACTCGCGAGCAAGCTGCTGTAAGACTCCAAGTTATGAGAAAGGATTTATGGAAAGAGGAAGACATAAACAAAAGGCATGAGACCAGTGCTTCCGACATTACGAATCATTCACTGTACCAACAGGCTATCAAGGATGTACTTTCTGAAGAGGCGTTTAACCGGTATAAGGCACACCAAGCGGAAAGGGAGGCTTTACGTCTACAGGCTCTGCGTGATATAACGGTGGCGTGCATGGATACGCAGCTCCTTTTAAGCGATTCACAACGGGAACAGTTAGAGACGGCAGTCTCACACTTGGCTCCTGTTCCGTATGCCGGGAGTAAACCGGCGGAGTTTATGTTTTTTCAACTTTTCCGACGGGCGAGAAACTTTGAAATCCTGACACCTTGGCAGCAGGGTGAGTTTGAACGCGTGTTTGTTCCAATTATGTGGGGGAAATAATGATGAAATACAGAGCAATTATAGGTTTCCTGATTGGGTTTTCCAGTTTTCTAATCATGCTGACCACGTTTTCAATTGAGTCGGCTTATGCCCAAGAGGCGGACCTTCGCTATGGAACCGGTGTACCTGCGGCGGTCCGTATCATCAACGATCGTGGTTTACGCTATCTTACTAACACACAAATGAACGACGGGAGCTGGTCGGGATCAGGGAATGGACCCGGCGTAACAGGGATTTGTATCATGGCGTTGATGGCGAGTGGTGAAGACCCAGACTTTGGTCCCTATGCCACTAATATTCGTAAAGCGTTACGTAATATCATTATTAATCAGGATGCTAAAACGGGATATATCGGTGGACGCTGGGGTGGACACGGATCCATGTACCAACACGGTTTTGCACTGTTAGCACTGTCCGAGGCGTATGGTGCAGTCAGCGGGCGACTACTTTGGGAAGGCAGCGACGCTCCGCCCGAACGGCGGCGTACGCTCGGCGAGGCGTTGGAATTAGCGGTGCGTTCTTCGTTGACCGCACAAAAAAAGAATCCGTGGGGGGCTTGGCGTTACTCCCCAGAATCCCAAGATGCCGACACAACCGTGGCTGGAACTGTACTGATGGGCTTACTCGGCGCACGAAACGCTGGTATTGAAATCCCTAACGAAGCAGTTGACAAAGCGGTGAGTTTTTTCCAGACCCACACGATGGCAGATGGAAGTGTAACGTATCAGATGACGAGCAGTCACGGCGGTGGACTCACTCGCTCAGCAATCGGAGTCCTGATTTATGCGATTGCGAAAAGAAAAGACACCCCTGAATACAAAGCTGCTTCTGAATTCATCAAGCGTCGAATGGATCATCGCGGCACTGGACACCCGTTCTATAATCTTTACTATATGGCTCAGGCACTGTTTCAAAGTGACTTTGAGGCGTGGAAGGCTTGGAACCAAAGAACTATTGAGCGGCTTCAACAAATGCAGGCAGAAGACGGCAGTTTCGCGAGTTCCCATGGCAGAGCCTATGGGACAGGAATGGCTATCCTCGCCTTGGCATTAAATTATCGTCTCTTGCCTATCTACGAAAGGTGAATGACAACCCTAAAAAAAGGAAAATACCATGCAATGGAATCTGAAAAGGCTATTTGTTGCTGTCGCTGCATTGGCGGTGTTGTGGACTTCCATGACACAGGCTCAGGAACCAGAAACTTCGCAAGACTATACACAAAAATTGCGCTGGAAAAATGGTGATATTCTTCCGGGTAAACTGTTGGAAAGTACCTCTGGAGCGATCCGCTGGGCATCACCGCATTTTTCGGATGATCTGGTTATTGATATTGGTGTCTTGGATTCGATTATCTTTCCCGAACAGTCCGTACCCGCAACGGAAGCTTTTCGCGTTGGCACCGTATCAGGAGATATCTGGATGGCTGACATCATTGATTCGGATGACGACACCTTTCTCTTTTCCAGTAAGCGACACGGTTTGTTTCGGGTGAATCGTGCAGCGATTTATACCCTTGAACGTCGTGTACACCCTAATCTTGTCTTCGACGGTTCCCAACTGACGAATTGGAAATTGCCCAAGGAGGATGCGAAGGAACCCGTGCTTCTATTTGGTGGTGATGCACGCTCCGATTGGTATGCAGATCGCAGCGGTCATCCGCGGACAGATAAAGTCAAAGCAAAAATCTTCCACGCACTTAATTGGCCCCAGTACTTTGAGATTGACCTAGAGTTAGCATCTGCTGCGCGTCCCCCCGGTTTTGTTTTCGCGCTTGGTAAAAACCTATACGAGGCGTTACGGTTGGAAACATGGGTCAACGAGTTGGTGGTCGTTCAAGGCACGCTGTTTGAGCCAGTATTGACGATTGAGCCTGATCGGCGAAGCTTTCGTTTGCGTCTCGCTTATGATGGTGACACCGATGTACTGGAGGTTTTTGATTTTGCTGGCAATTTGTTGTTGAAATTGGACGGTGTCGAGCAGACGGTTGAGGAAGCCGGTGTGTATATCTTTAACCGAGGTCAAAATCTGACGGTGCGGCGGTTGAGAGTTTATCAGCAGTCTATTGGTGCTGCAAAGCAGCAAATCGATTCTTCTAAACCGAGGATCCACATGATGAACGGGCAGGTCTTTTATGGTAAACTGTTTGTTGAGAAAGAAAGGACCTATGTCGTTGATGACTTCAGTAAAAATGGGCGGATTCGACATGACATTGATATTCAACAGATTGACCGCGTTATTCAATCGGGGACTGCGTTAGCCGAAATAGACCATTCCGTTGGCTTGGCATACCCAGACGGTGCGATTTTGCGAGGCAAGATTGCACAAGTAAATTCAGATGGTGTGGGACTACAGACCGCGTTCGCAGATGAACCAGTAAACTGCGCGTTTGCGGGTGCATCAGTGCTTCGTGTGGAACCAACAGGTGCTAAGACTCGTGAACAGGTTGAAAATGAAGACAGATTGTTTCATCCATCCGGGAGTCTCCGGGGTCGCGCCTCATTCGGAGGGGAAGAGGGATCGCTCATTCGATGGCAACCGGTCGGTGCCTCGGAGGCAGTACGACTGGCAAACACTCGATCAGCCTACATAGAACGGAACAATAGACGTGCCTCGAAAATGTGGCCCATTGACACATCGCGCTTCCGTCATGTATTGCATCTCAGGAATGGAGAGATTCTTCCGTGTCAAATCTCGTCATACAGTGAAGCGACTATCGGTTTCCGGTCCCCTTTTATCAGCACACAACGCATTGATTCAGCGTCCGTAAAAGCACTTGAGTTCTCCGGCAGAACACATGCAACATACTTCAACAGGAGACATCCGACAAGCAACAAGGGTTCTCATATCGTTTTGACACAGAAAGAAAATGGGGTCAGAAACGTCGAAATCCGGGGGATCGAATGGGAAGGAAGGGGTAACCTGGAGAAGATTCTGGTAGAGGGTGGCAATATAAACTTGGAAAATGGGGAAATAAGATTCATAGTGGATGGCAAAGAAGTAAACGTTCGTCCGGGTCAGAATTTGGCTGACTGGGCACTTAATCATGACGCGTCCTCCAAATTAGACGTGAAGTTGGAGCGTGCGCTAACCGTGCCGCGTTTCAGTCGCGATAATCCGCCGAGCCACATCTTAGTGGCAGAGAACGGTGATATGAAGCGGGGGAAGCTACTGGGCTTCAATGGGCAGACAATTCAGTTTGATTCAAAGTTACGGCAGTTTTCTGTTCCTATCGAACGTGTGGCGCGGGTGGTCAACGTCAGCGTTGATAACGATCAGCAACCGGAGGTCAGCAGTCAAAAAGAACAAACCGCTCTTTCTCTGACGGTTTCCGACAGCCAACGGTCTCCGACACCCTCTCAGTCTGAAATCTCCGTCAGATTAACCGATGGTTCGATTCTGGTTTTTGAGCCACTTGAGGTTAGAGATGGCACGCTATTGGGACGCTCGTCAATCTACGGAGAGGTAGTACTTCCGGTTGACAGTATCCAGCATCTCTACTTCGGTGACACAACAGGATCGTTTAAAGCTGCCTTTGAGGAGTGGGTAGTCCGCCCAGCGAAAGAACCGACGTTCGGCGATAGTCCATAAGTAGTTATCAGTTTTAACCATCAACGCGAAGAAACACCCAAGCAAAACCCTCCGATATAAATGTTAAGGCACGAGTTGATGGTTAAAGTCACAAGATAGAGCCATTTATGGCAAAATAACGTGGGTCCCGTATTTGTAGTGCAGACTTTTAGTTTGCGCGCATCACAACACCACACCACGATTGACGGCTATTTTTGTGAGTTCCGTATTTGTAGCGCAAACTTTTAGTTTGCGCCTTACCCTGTAAATCCTGATTCAGACAATTGACACATACACTCTGATAACTTTGAAAATTAACAACCTATCCTCTAACAATTATTCCTCTTCAGGTGGCCCAATGGTCTCCCATTCGGGCCAAATTTCTATCGTAGATTCCGGTAAAACGCGCAATTCCATCTCTGGGTTCACCTGTCCATCTCGGACTTGGTTTTGACGTACCCGAATCAAGTTAGCCAGCGGACCAAGCGTAGTCGTGTCGCTCACTTGGATGCGTACTTGGTTTTGCCCTTCCTCTCTCTGCAGCGGTAATAACCAATAGGCGTGATACATATCTCCATTGACATAACCACCGACACAAATATCTTCAATGCGCTGATAGATAATGTGTTCGTCTCCTTTCAACTCATGAAGTATCTCTCCGTTTTGATGGATCCGAAGCATAAGCGAAGATGAAATTGAATTCGACCAATCTGCGCGGAGAAAGAGAATTGGCTGACCGTCCCCATCGGCTAAATTGAAGGTTGCTTCAACCGCGTTTCCCTCTTTTGCCTTCAGAGATATCGGGGTTTCAACCAAAGAATGCTTGGCAAAAACCGACTGAGCGTCCCCTTGATGTAGGCGAGCAAAAGGTGTCCCATAGGCGTGCCATTGTAGGAAGGTCATCAGGTGCGTCCCCATATCTCCATCAACGTTGATAGTTTCTGTCCGTTCAAGTTCCAATAATATTTCGGGCAGACGCGCCACACGGGCATATCTGGCACGTGCTACGGTGAGTAGTTTCGCCAGAGTCCATTCCGGGTGTGCTTCATAAGCGTCCAGAAAGTGCATCACTAACTGATTGGTGTAACGCGCCGGAATCATTCCCCAGACGGTCGCGGTACTACCAAGATAAGCACGACCACCATTGTTCAAAAACGCACGTAACAACGCTGAACCGGGTGGTGTAGTCGCGCATCCGTCAACAATCGCAATCGGATGGCGCGGCAACATCGGCATACTCTTCGCTGACACAAAAGATTCACCAAATCGATTGCTCAGCCGTTTAGGGCTTCCATGCCCGAAGTGAATGATTAGATCAGACTGCGGTAGAAGTTCCGCGCCACCTCTTCCAAGTACAGCGACCTCGTGCCCTTGTTGAGCAAGTGCATCGAGAAACCGCTGAGTTTCCAGATGTATACGTGTATCCTCCGAACAGAGAATCGTCGCCTCCGGTCCGCCATTTTCGGCAGTCTCGCTGAGTTGTCGCTGCATTGCCTCAGGATTTCCAAGCACCCGTGTTGTGGCAACCTCTGGAAGACCGTCACCGTCTAAATCCGCGTAGAAAGAATCAGTGTGCAGGGGTGTCCCATCTAAATTAACTTCCCACATTGGAATAACGGATTCATCTCCTACCAATATGAGCATATCCAGCTGTCCGCTGATTCGTGAGGTGATTTCATTTTTGATTTCCTTTGCGATTGCTGTCAGTCTGGCGTTGGGATACGCTGGTACTGAAATGTGCTCTCCGGTCTTCATCAGATAAACCTGATCGATGTCAATGATTCCAGCGTTATGTACACGGGCAAACGCTGCGATCGCCTGTTGAATACCCAACACTTCTTGAGGATAGGCTGCTGTAAGTGCTCTCATATTGGTTAGTAACAGCGTTTTCATTGGAGGCCCCGTGTTTTTCTTTTCACTATTTGAAATAATTTGTGAGTAAAGAGCGTTATTGGCAACGACCAGTCCGGCTAACGCGGTACTGCCATTAATTAAAAAATCTCTACGACGCATAGAATCTCCTTGTCATAGTGTTATTCGCATTCCGTTTTTCATACGCAAGAAAAAAGTCGTCTATTTCACAGAAAAGTGTTAGGATATTCATTAGAGAACTCCTTTTGGTTGGAGAATGTGGATAATCTCATTATACCAAAAGGGTTCTCTTTATACAAAAGCTTTCAATTATTTATCAAACTCATGTTAATGACAGTGAAACGTTATTCGTTTCTCACTTTAACACTAAGCATGGGTTGATAACGCTGCGACTGCAGCATCCTCATTCTCAAAATGCTCAAAGATATGAATCAATCGATTCTGGACGACCAAGCTTTTGATGTTTCTGCCAACATTGATGATACCGATACGGCCTTTCTTTCGCTTCGCCGCGATGTACGCGCTGACCAAGGTACCAAGACCCGAGCTATCTATCTTGTTAACGCCCTTGAAATTGATGAGGAGCGTTGATGTATTAGAAGCATCTATTTGTGAAACAAGTTTTTCTTCCAACTCCGATGCTGCAGTTCCGATGATTTTTCCATTTGGTTCCAAGATCGGAACGCCGTCTTTCAGTCGCGTTGTAGTTTTCATGAATTTTCTCCTTTTGTATTTGGAAAGTTGAAACGTGAATGTTTTGTGAATTTTATTCCCAAAATATGTGAACACTAATCAAAAAAATTGGGGATTTATCTGTTAGATACGCTGTGGAGAAAAAAGGATAGTAAAAACTGCGCGGGATAGTGAAATGGGGAAATTTTACTATTGGTAACACAAGTTGCCATCTTGTAGCATAGGAGACTGTTGGTTTCCTGTGAAAAGACTATGCTCAACCTAACAGGATACGCTACAAAACCTTGCGGTGATTACCTCTCAAGATTTTCCTTAAGCGAAAAGGAAAGATTTGATAGAATGATTCGCAAGGATTCTTAGCTGCCAGAAGGGAAACGAGGTGGACTTTTCTATGGCAAGTTTTGGCTTGCAAGCTACGCCAAAAATGATGAGCGTGAGGGCTTTTCTAATTGGTTTGGCACTCGTCATTTTACAAACAGCGATTACTCCGTATAACGACTACTACCTCCAAGGAACAGATATCTCCGGTAATCATTTCCCTTTAGGGGCAGTGTTTACACTGATTTTTCTCACCTTAATCGTCAACCCCATTTTAAAAAAGACATTTCCGCGGGCGGTACTAAATCCAGGCGAGTTAATTGTGGTGTGGGTGATGATGGGAGTCAGTTCAGCGATCCCATCGAAAGGAATGATCGGGTATTTACTTCCCTATCTGGCGGCACCAGTCTATTTTGCGACGCCCGAAAACGAATGGGCTGAAACGCTTCATCCATACTTTCCTGAATGGTTAATTGTGTGGGATACGCGCGCCGTTACCGATTTCTATGAGGGAGAATCGTTTGTCCCTTGGGCGGTCTGGGTAAAGCCGCTTTTCGTCTGGACGGTTTTCATCCTGCTACTCTATTTTCTGACAATCTGTGTCTCAATTGTGCTGCGGAAACAGTGGGTTGAACGTGAGAGATTTATATTTCCACTCGTTACTGTTCCCGTAGAGATGGTTCAACAAACCTCAATGCACGCTGGTCTGAACAGTTTGTTCAGGAATCGACTTATCTGGATGGGATTTGGGATCGCTGCCTTTTTTCATCTACTCAACGGACTGCACGAGTATGTCCCTGCACTCCCACGCATTCCGAATCGGTATGACCTGTACACCCCCTTCACGGAGCGTCCGTGGATTGTGATGGGTTGGTGGCCCCAATTTCGGTTCTTCCTCTATTTCTCCGTTATCGGTATAACATACTTCCTCGCTATGGAGGTATCGTTTAGTTGCTGGTTTTTCTTTCTATTCTTCAAACTCCAATACATAATTATCAACGCTTTTGCTATCCCTATAAGTCCATGGATTTCCGCCAGAGGACAGACAATGGCTGCTTATGTTGTTATGGTTCTCGCTTTCCTGCTTAACAGTCGTTCTCACATAAAGGACCTTTTGAAACGAACGTTTCTGGAGTCCGCTGCTTCCACTGCGATCGACGATTCGGATGAGGTGTTACCGTATAGATGGGCGGTTCTCGGAACGATTTTCAGTTTTTTACTGCTGGTGGGACTCTGTGTCTATGCGGGGATGTCGTTTTGGATTGCGTGTAGTATTATCGTACTGTTTCTGATTGCTTCTACGGCGTTGTCGTGGATGGTGGTCAACGGCGGGATGCTATTGATCCAGGCACCGATGTATCCTGTAGAGTACTTTGAGATTATTGCCGGTTCAAGAATCGTTGACGCAAACAGTTTGGCACTTCTGGGATTTCAGCGGGTAATGATGCGCGACTGGGGCGGTATTTTGATGCCGAGCGTTCTGCACGGATTCAAAGCGGCAGACCCAGTTCGATTAAGTCGAAGGAGCATCCTCGGCGCGATGCTACTTGCTATTGTTGTGGCTATCGGTGTTTCCTATGCTGCATCGTTGCCTCTGATTTATGAAAAAGGCGGCTTGAATCTACAAAGGGGTCCCTTCATCGGCTCACCGAGATACTTCAATCACATGGTTTCCCTTATTCAGTATCCGAAAGACCCGAAATTAGGGGAGGCGTACAGCATGATTTTGGGAGCTGGTATCACCGGTTTTCTACTGATCATGCAACGTCAATTTATGTGGTGGCATCTTCACCCCATCGGATATGTAATGGGTGCGGTCTACTCCTCCTATTTCCTCTGGTCCTGTATGTTTGTCGGCTGGTTTTTGAAGTATTTGGCACTGAAATCAGGCGGCATCGGATACTATCGAAGGTTCCGTCCGATATTTATGGGCTTTATTATTGGTGAGTTTGGCATCGTCGGCTTTTGGATGGTGATTGGGATGTTTACCGGTGTGAATTATCAGGGGGCCTTACCGGGATGATTTTTTATTTCCACCATAAATAGAGATTGTCCACCGTGAAGATAGTAATATAGGACTTACCCAATTTTTTAATAACCACGGACATCCCACACGCCACTGGCGAGGTTTGAAACCTCGCCAGCGAAGGGAGCTGCGTAAGTCCTATAATATTTAGGGATCAATTTTCCAAAGAAGCACGGAACCATCATCACTGCCGCTAACAAGGGTTTTACCATCCGAACTGAACGCGATGCTTCTGACCCAATTACCATGACCGGTCAGTGTTTTCTTATGTTTACCTGTGTGCGGATCCCATAGACGGATGTCGCTGTCCACACTCCCACTTGCGAGGGTTTTACCATCCGGGCTGAACGCCAGACTGAACACCCAATGTGTATGTCCAACGAGTGTCATCTTCCTTTTACCTGTCCCTATATCCCATAGATGAATAACGTTATCACCACCGCCACTTGCGAGGGTTTTACCATCAGGACTAAACGCTACACTCTTGACGCCTTCGACACTGGATGGCCCGTTATCGACACCTTCAAACTCACCGGCATGTCCGGTAAGTATTCGCTCGGTCTCACCAGTGTCAACATTCCACAATCGGATCGTATTGTCATCGCTGCCACTTGCGAGGGTTTTACCATCAGGACTAAACGCCACACTATAGACTCTGTGCTTATGTCCGTTGAGTGTTTTCTTATGTTCACCCGTATGCATGTCCCACAAGCGGATGGTAGTGTCCTCGCTTCCACTCGCGAGTGTATCCCCATCTGGACTGAGTGCCATGCTATGAATACCCCACGTATGCCCGGTAAGTAGCATTTTTTCTTCCGCGGTACGTGGATCCTGTAGGCGAATGTTTAATTCATCAGCACAAGCGAGTATTCTACCATCTGCAGTGAATACCAAACCGCCGTATGCGTCCTTATTTAACCCTTTTAGTGTTCTCAAGTATAGTCCTGTGTCCGCGTCCCAGAACCGAATAGCACCGCCGCTATACCCACTTGCGACAAATTTTCCATCGGGATTGAATGCTACACTATAGACGTGATCCGTATGCCCAGTAACTGCATATTTTTCATCGCCTGTGTGGACATCCCAGAAGCGGATGGTACCATCGTAACTTCCGCTACTTGCGAGGGTTTTACCATCCGGACTGAAAGCTAACCCCTCAATATCCCCCGTGTGTTCAGTGAGCGTTCGTCTGTGTTCGCCTGTGCTGACATCCCAGATACGGATTGTTTCGTCTAAATATGATGAACTTGCGAGTGTTTTTCCATCCGGACTAAATACGACCCTTTGAACGTCCTCCGAATGGCCAGTGAGTGTTCGCTTAAGTTTACCTGTATTTAAATCTGAGAGGTAGATGTTACCATCGAAACTGCCAAGAGCGACTATTTTTCCATCCGGACTGAAGGCTTCGCTAAATACACCATCTGTTGTAGACACGGTAAATGCTTTCTTAGGTTTACCAGTGATCGTATCCGATATACAGATTTCGCTACCCCAAGTTACACTCACAATTGTTTTTCCATCCGGACTGAATGATAAATTACGGATACCCTTTGGAAGTCCTGTGAACTTCTGTTTCTGTTCTCCAGTGATGGTATCCCAAAATCGAATAGTACCGTCACTGCCACCAGTACCGTCACCGCCACTGGCAATTGTTTTTCCATCCGGACTGAATGCCAAGTTTGAGACCGATTCTGTACTTTTAGTGAGCATTTTTTCGGCACCTGTGCTTCTATGCCACAGTAGAATGGTGCCATCCTCGCCTCCACTCGCAAGGATGTGTCCATCAGGACTGAAGGCAAGGCACTTGACTTCACTTGTATGTGCTGTAAGAAGCGCAACCTCTTGATATGTTGTTGTATCGTAGATCCAAATACCGATACCCGTCGCAACAACGAGAATTGCTCCATCGGAAGAATACTGGATTTCACTTATCTTACCTTTACCGAGGCGTGCTTTAGCATCTTCTGGTAGATTCCATTGTGTGGGTTCTTGTGCTGTATTATTTTTCATAGACTTAGTTCCTGTTGGTAGACCTTTGTTGCTGTTTTTACCGGGTATCGTATCGTTCCCAACCCGATTTTGTAAATTGGGTTTTGATTGAATATCAAGAACAATTGACGCATCAACAATTTCAATCGTAGGTTCTGATTGGGCATCAAGGCTATAAGGCTGCTGAGAACGTGCAATGAATTGATTGCTCGCACCCATCAACAAAATGACCAAAATAACAGATGAACCTAAAGCCGCCAACGGTAGAAACGGCTTACCTCCTGAAGGAGATGTCTGCTTGATTGCATCAATGTTCCGCATGATGTTTTCGATGAGATTTGGACTTAATGGGATGCTGCCAAGTGTCTCTTGGATTATTGGTTCTTCGTTCTTTAATCGTTCTCGCGCACGGTGAAGTCGACTTCTAACTGTGTTCGAGGACACCCCTAAAAATCTGCTAATTTCTTCACAAGTCATCTCTCCGAGGTAGTAAAGGACCATCACCGTCCGTTCACTTTCCGGTAGTTTTTCCATGAGCCCTTGCACAATTTGACGGCGATGCTCAACGGCTGTATCTTCACGTTGTTCGCGGACATAGTTCGAGTAATCGATTTCTTCAAGTGTTTCTTCACTGGTAGTTTCCAAGGATTGCATTTTCAGTTGCCGCTGCCGTAACCATGACCTGCAAAGCCGATCTGTGATTACATAAAGCCATCCGGCAAACTGACTCGGATTTTTCAACGAAGCGAGTTTCTTGTGTGCTTGCAGGAAGGTGTCTTGGGTGATTTCTTCAGCGATATGGAAATCTCCGATTTTCCGCCATGCCAAAGCGTGAACGCTTTTTTGGTATTTTTTTACTAAAATACTGAAAGCATGCTCGTCGCCTAACAATATACTGTGAATCAGTTCAACATCACTTTTTTCCATCAGAAGTCTCCCATAACTAATAGGGCGGACGCAACGCGCAATACATTGCGCGGCTACGAACCGGGATCCCCATAGTGCTCAATGTATGAGGTACCGCTTTTGAAAAACACACGCCCTTCCAAGGTCCAGCTGTTTGTAGCAAGGAAATCCTTTATCGGCTGTTTGCGTAAGTCAGCCAATTTAGGCTTACAATTAGTAGTGACGCAATTTTACAGCGGATATGTTGCATAGTTGTCATAATTGGAAAAAAATCTGAATTTTTAATCAGAAATTTCCAATTCGCTTCCGCTATATTGCCAACACTCTCAATCCCTATTTATGAACTTACTTCGCTATAAATCGCGGGAAGTTTAAGATGTGCCAAAGTGGTCAGATCCGGGCATTAGATGTTCTTGCGCGACTTCTGCATTAATTTCGACACCCAATCCGGGCTGCTCTGGCACCACAAATATGTTATCTTGAAGGAGGGGTTCATCGGAGATAGCAAAGTCCCACCGCCACTCGACCTGATCGGCGTGATACGGGAGTTCCATGACGATGAAATTCCGCACAGCGGCACAAACGTGTGCTGTCGCTGTCATACCGATTGGGGACGTGATGTTGTGTGCGGCAAACGGCATATAATATAGGTCTGCAAGATCCGCAATCTTCTTTGCCTCAAGTATCCCACCTGTGCCGGAGACATCGACATGGAGCATATCACAGGCTTGCGTCTGGATCAATTCTCTGAAACCATCCCTACGAAATAGGAACTCACCGGTACAGATCGGGATAGAAGTCGCGGTGCTGACCTTCGCCATCGCTTCAACATTATCGTTTGGGACAGGGTCTTCCAAGAACATTAAATCGAACGGCTCTAAAAGTTCCGCAAGCTTCATTGCCGAGTGGACGCTGAATAGGCTATGGCAGTCGATACTGATGTCAATTTCATCACCAGCGGCTTCCCGTGCGGCGGCAACCAACGCTGTCATTTTCTGCAACTCTGCCGTACTTAATTCCCGATTGACTGCATCCTGCTTGAGTTCATTTGCGGAGTTATCAATGTCAAACTTAATCGCTTGGTAGCCGTCTGCAACACCTTCTCTGGCTCGCTGTGCCCAACCTTCTGGAGTATTCCCTTTTCCGTGTCCTACGTCGGCATAGAGTCGAATGCGGTCGCGATATTTCCCACCTAACAACTGATAGACCGGTACGCCGAGACTTTTTCCGAGCAGATCCCACAGTGCGGTTTCTATCCCGCCAATCGCCGATAAGCCCATCGCATATCGATTGCTCGCTGCACCAATCATGCGGTTATAGAGCGGTTCTATATTTCTTGGATCTGCGTCAATGAGTATCCGCTTGAATTGCAGGATAATTTCAGCGATTCCCGCCCCAGGGTGCGCCTCGCCTATCCCTGTCAATCCGGTATCGGTTTCAATCTGGACGTAGTTCCACTGTTTGTATCCCTTTAGCGTCATTGCTTTCACATCGGTAATTTTCATGTCTGTTCCCCATTGTTTATGAAATCGGTTGAAAAAATCAATTGGTATTGCGTCCGCTGCGCATTCATGATAACATATCCTTTGAGATTCTACAATAGTGATGGAAGGAGTTTGGCTGATGACTGACCAAGAAATCAAGACCGCTTATGAACGTGATGGTTACGTGGTGCTCAGAGACATTATTGACAACCAAAATTTAGATCCGATCCGCGACTTCATCAAGGCAAAGGTAGATGCCTATAGTGATGAATTGTATGCGGAAGGCAAACTGTCGTCGCGCTATGAAAATGAATCTTTTGAGCGACGTTATGCCGCGATCTGCGAAGAGTTAGATATACTCCCTCGCAACTGGGCTTTTGGTATGTTCGGACGTGAGTTTTATGATCTTTACAACCTCCCCGGTGTTCTCAATGTGCTCCGCCTGCTCTTGGGTCCTGAAGTCTCGAATATCGGCACGCCTGCGCTACGGACGAAACTCCCCAGAAGCGCGATTACCTCATTTCCATGGCATCAAGACAGCCAATACCTTGACCAATCAACGATTGGTAAGAAGGAGAAACATACAGGTGGGCTTCACATGGTTACGGTGTGGGTGCCGCTGGTCGAAGCGACAGTCGAAAATGGGTGTTGCTGGGTTATTCCGGGCAGTCACCGCTGGGGTTTATTGGACGGTGCGCGCGGTGCGGACTCAAACGTCCGGATGGAGGAAGATGTTGAGACGCGCGGTACCCCCACGCCTATTCCGCTTAAACCGGGTGGTGCGTTGTTCATGTCGAATCTCTGCGTCCATACCAGCAAGGTGAACACGACACGGAAATCCCGTTGGAGTATCGACTTCCGCTATTTCCCAACACCCGATCGCGCTGATTTGACTGCCGAGCAGCGTGAAGCCGCCGAGTTCGTGAAAGACAAGGCACTGTCAGGTGGGAGGGTGCCACTTGTCGTGGTTACTGAAGGCGAAAAACCAACGTGGCAAGAGTGGGAGGCACAGGTCTCAGCACAGCAAGCGCATCGGTCAGGTTGAACAGTAGACTACTGATGATCACGTGGAAAAGAAAGGAAGGCAAGCGTGGAACCGTTTGACTGGCGGTTGGAAGATTGGAGGATGGAAAAGGACTTCCCACCTTCCAATCTTTCAGCGTTTCATCTTGCAAGTTCTCATATCAAATTTACGTTAGAAATAGGCATGTATGCCCATTCCTACGTACACACCAGCGAGTCCTTTAGATTCGGAGTCGATTTTTTCTCTGCCAAATCCTTGACCGACTTCCACGTTCAAACCGAGTGGAATCCCGCCAAGTGAAAACACAAGTTCGCCACCAAAGGCGATTCCACCGCCTAATGTTGTGGTAGTGTAGTCTCTCGTTTTTTCGTGCTGCGTGGTAATTTCGGATTCCGGGGTAATGGAGTCCATCCTTCTTTCGTACCGCCAAGCACCTTCTAAGGTAAAATAGAGTCGGGATAGATGCCACCTGCTTCGGTGTTCAAATATAGCATACGAAACACCGGCACCTAACATGTGGTCGCTATTCTGATCACTGAGAATAAAACGTCCGACGGTTTGAAGATACACAGGTGCCAGTCCAGTATAGCGAAAACTGACCCCACCAAATTCAGGGGTCGCTCCCTGAAGTCCAATGCCAAAATTTTTTCCAATACCAAAATCTTTGGTGAGATTCGATTCTTGTGCCTGAACTGAGAAACTGAAGGTTATTCCTACAAAAATACAGATCAGACAAAACATTTTGCGTGTCATTGTTTTTCTCCTTTTTGTTTATTGGGCGATCAATAGTGTCACCCGGTGTGGTTCAGTAGTGGATGGATAATGTATGAGGATATCTTGCTTGTTGTCTTTGTTGAGGTCCACCAGTCGAGCGTTTCGCTCGTCATTAGGCATAGTGACCGCCACTTTTTGAGGTGTCCGCGCGAACAGTTTCGGTCCCGGTATGCCGGGAAAGACGTGCAGCTCTTCCCAGTGCTTTCCGACCAACAGGTCTGAGCGTCCGTCCCCGTTCACATCACCAAGCAGGACCACTGGGAAGAAGACCCTATCTTTCTCAAAGATATCTAAGTCCGGTCTGATTTTACGCCTGGTAGTCGGTTTATCGGGATAAGTACCATCTCCGATACGATAGAACTCGAGATCTATTGCAATCGACTTGCCGAGCATTGCGCGGCTCATCCCGATAAGCCCAGTCTTTACGTCTTTGAACAGAATGTCGGCCTTACCATCTCCATCGAGGTCTTGGAACCACTGTGACGAATAGCCCCAGGGCTGCAAACCCCCAGCGGTCCCTCGCGGTCGGATTGTCATACCGACATCCCGTGCGAACTCGATTCCGTCGGGTGTTGGTGTGCCAAAATGCACCTCGTATAGGCTGCGTTGTTTCCCAAGACTCCGTCCCTCTAACGAATGGATCACCATGTCGGCGATGTTATCACCGTTCATATCTTGAAACGTGTGCAGCACTCTCCGCTTCGTGTTTTCCCTGAAGCCAAAGATGAGCGAGAACATATTTTCGCTGCTGAATCCAAAGGCGATTGAGTAGGCACCGTCAGTGTCGAATGGAATATCAACAGTGAAGGTCTCTGCTACCGCGGAAAACATCCCGCGAGCATCTTGGCGATAAACGTCGAAATGGTCGGCGTTCCAGAACACGAGATCGCTGCGTCCATCTTGATCGTAGTCCATCTGGTGAAAGCGACTCAGATACCAGTGGACAGTTAAGGGTGTTATCCCTACCTCGCGGTAGCTGCGAGTATCGTCCATGGCAATCTCATTGAGGAACGGATCGGGCGGTCCAAGTTTTATCGGGTCGGTGAATGAACCGTCGCGCGATTGCGTGGCTATCCAGAAACCGTCAATGTCCGGCACTATCAAATCGTCGAGGCTGTCGCGGTTTATATCTCGAGTGATATCGATGTGGGGGATTCCACCTTCACCCGTCGCGTTGTAGTTTGTCGTAACTTGGACCAGTGTCCGTTCAACCGCCGAGTCGGGATCGAACCAATTCAGACGACCGTGCTCATAAGTAATCAACCGATCGCGCCCACCAATGTTAGCAAGGTCTACGAACAGCACTTCAGGACGCAGCTTTGCGTCAAGTCCCAACACCCAAGTGCCATCGTTAAACGTGTAGATGCGCAAGTCCTGATTGTCGTTTTCGTCAACGTTCACCACAGCAATTTCGGCGAAATCGTTACCGAGAATAAATCCTGCCAAAACAGTCTGGTGTTTCGCAGTGCCGGTTTCGACTTTGTGCTGTTCAAAAGTGAGTTCCTTGGGAGCGGACATCGTTATCGGCACAACCTCTTGTTTAGATCGTCCTGAACAACTCGACAGGAACACACCAAAAACCAGCATGAAAAACAGACCTCGTTGATAACGTTTTATACACTCAACTCTGGGAAAAAAGCGTTTATGGAATGGGTTTCGCTTTTTCATTTTATTCTCCTTTTGGATGCCCTTATGTTAACATAGATAAATAAATGAACAGTGTTAACATGAAATCAAAAAAATAGACACGATGGGTTTATCGGGCGATTAGTATTGTTACCCGATGTGGCTCGGTTCCCGGAGGTTGTATCGGTGCCCCATGAGCGTCTCGTAGTGTGAATGGATGATGCATAAGAATATCCTGCATTCCGTCCTTGTTGAGGTCCACCAACCAAGTGTATTCCTCGTCGTTGGGCATGGCGACTGCCACTTCCTGAGGCTGCCGGGCGAACATTTCAGGTCCCGGCACGCCGACAAAGACTTCCATGATCCGAGGGTGATCCCCGAGAAGCAGGTCTAAGATGCCGTCGCCGGTCACATCCCCAACGAGCACAGTCGTGTTGAACGCGCGCGGGTAGTTCTTTTGAGTCTTCCGTCTCTCGTGCGTCCCTCCTCGAAGCACGATGTCCAGCGGCACCCATCCCGGCTCGCGATGACTGGGCACTCCGTCCAACGCGATTCTGCGAGTGGTATTGGGTGTGTCGGGATAGCGACCTTCTTCCATCTGGTAGAACTCCAGATCCAGCCAGATGTCATCACCCATGAACCCCTTGATCCTCTTCCAGAGGCTGCCCTTGAGGAACTTAGTATCAACGGTCGTGATCATCAGGTCGATCTGTCCGTCGCTGTTAAAGTCGTGTCGGTCCATCTCAATCTGGATTCTCTCGTCTAACTGGAATGAGAGGTCAACGTTCCGTGAGAACACAGTGCCACCGTCGGGTGTTGGCGCGCCGAAATGCACCTCGTAGCTGGAGTACTTGCTGGAGATGTCCTTGTCCGAAAGTTTGAAAACCACCAGATCGGTGATATTGTCGCCGTTTAGGTCTGCTAACGAGTGCAGCATCTTTCCTACTATGTCCCCAGTGATGAGTGAGGAGAACCGATCCGAGTCGAATGCCACATCGGTCGTGAAGGTCCTGGCATTCGGTGCAAACAGCCCGAGCTCGTCTTGGAGATGAACCTCGAAGTGATCCTTGCTCCAGAACACCAAGTCGGTGCGTTCATCTTGATTGTAGTCCACTTCGTGGATACGACTCTGAGCCCAAGGATCGTATCGATATCCGTCTGCTCCGAGGATCCTTTCCATCTCAGTGGGTGGACCGATCTTCACTTTTTCGGCGAACGCGCCGTCGCTCATCTGGATGAACACCCAAAAGCCATCAAAGTCCGGTACTACAAGGTCGTCGCGACCATCATCGTTCACGTCCTGAGTGATGTCTACGTGGGGGATTTCGCCGCTGCGAGGCGGCTTGAAGTTGGAAGTAACTGCCACCAACGTGTGTTCCGTTGCCGACTCAGGGTCAAACCAGTTCAAGCGATCCCGCTCGTAGGTAATTAAGCGGTCGTGTCCGTCAATATTTGCTACATCGAGGAACAGCACTTCGGGACGCAATGTTGCGTCGAGTTTCGGGATCCAGGTCCCGTCGCTGAAGGCGTAGATGCACAAGCGGTTGTCGTTGTTTTCATCGGTGTACACCGCAGCAATTTCGGCGAAATTGCCACCGAAGAGGAACCCTGTCAAAACGGTCTGGCGTTTCGCAGAGCCAAGGACGACCTCGTACTGCTCGAAAGTGAATTCCTTGACAGGTGTCATTTGCGCGACTTCTTCGCTGAACAGACTTGAGCATCTCAATAGAAATATTCCGAAAACCAGTATTGAGAACAGGCTTTGTTGATAATGCCTTGTGCGTTCAGTTACTGACCCCGGTTTTACGGAAATCCAGCGTTTGTGGAATGAGTTTTGCTTTTTCATTTTCTTCTCCTTCGAGTTTTTATTAACATAGATAAATAAATGAACAGTGTTAACTTTTAAAGAAAATATAAGCAATCTGTGCAAAATAGTTTGAGATTTATGCCTTCAAACCCTCAATTGTTGTGTGAATTACTGTGTCAATCAATTCGTCTTTCTCAGTCCAAGGGAAATCTGGGAAATCAATTAGGAGTAGTGTGACACCGTGAACCGCTGACCACAGCACCTGACCTGTGGTTTCGACATCCGCCTGCCGGAATAGCTTCTGTTGGATACATTCAGAGACCATTGCTCGCAAGTAATCAAATACCTTTTCGCCAACCGACCCCTCTTGCAAACCCAAACCCTTCTGGAACTGTGGACGGATAACAAACGTCAGTTTGTAATCTTGCGGGTATTTTAGACCGAACTCGATATAGGCTCGTCCACTTTTTCTCAGCGTCTCGACGGGGTCGGTGTTATCTCTTCTTAGTTGCTCAAGCGTGTTCAACAGGTTCAAGAGTGTTTCTTTGCAAACCGAATCTAAAAGATCTGCCTTGTCTGTAAAATAAAGGTAGATCGTTGTTGGTGAGTATTCGATCTTGCTGGCAATCTTTCGCATGGAGACGTTCTCATAACCCTCATTGACGAACAACTCCCGCGCTGCAGAAAGAATTTGCTGTCGTAACTGCTCTTTTTCCCTTGCTTTCCGTTCTTTAATACCCATTGGTTCACCTTTAGTTTACATAGTAATCTAACTTAACACTGTTAAGTATAACACATAAATTTCTCTTTGTCAAATTTTTTTCAAAAATTTCCGCGTCTGGGCAATTTTTTATTTAAGGATTGATTTATAGCGCAAATTTGCCAGCGTTTTTTCGGTGACAACCTGATCAAGGTCGCGTGTACGGTTCTGATCTGAATCATACGTTGCTGACCAGTCATCGTATGCCTTTCGTATATCCATATAAATCTTCGCCATCAACTTGCGGCACAAAGGTCTTGAATTCGACTCACCACTTCTGATGGATGATGTAATACTGGATAGCCTGCGGCGCGTTGCTTTATAATATCCGCTCCAAGCAAATCTGTGTGCTGACGGAGGAACCACGCGGCGCAAAATGGCGACATTCCGACCTGTGCTGCGCCTCGGAGTTCGTCACTATTGCCATCGCCTATGAATATACAGTCTGACGGGGCAACATCCAAATTCTTACATGCGTGTTGATAGATGTGAGGGTCGGGTTTGACTATAGGAAACGTGTTGGGTTTGTGTGATTAGTCCCACAAATCGAGTCCCAGCAGCTTCCGTCCCAAAGCTGTGAGTTTTGGTGCCTCATAATTTTTTGCTTCCCAACCTCTTGGGTCACCAGGATAGGGTCCGCGGCCTAATGCTCTCCGCTCCCGCCACAGTGTAATGCGTTCTTGCCGTCGTTCTTCATCTATAGGATTAGGCACACGATAATAGTTCATGTATTGTGCTAACCGCGGCTTGTCTGACGTGTTGCGCCCGTTACCGTGCGGAAGTGCCACATGCCAAATGAGCAGTGAACCTGCTTTCGCTGGCACCTGTATGAATTTTTCCCTATATATTTCCGGCGTAAGTTCTGGTACCCACGGGTTTTCTTCATCAATCAGTGACTTATGCGCACCGGGCCAACAGACGAAAGACCCCTGATTGTCGGCCGTGTCCCTGAGAAACAAAACACCTTGTGTACTAAACCTAACTGGTAGTTTTGAGGTGTCCGCATCCCAATGATACATGCCCTTATGGTCCCACTCAGGGTGGTCGAGATGTTTGGGTGGTTTCATGTTGACTCTATCAATATGAACCCAAATCCGTTCTGTGCCGTATACCTCACTATAAATCTGATGGATTGGTGGATGTTGATAGACGTTCCACATCGCTTGATGAAAATACATTTCTACCATGCCAGCCCCAGGTTTATGGGGTGCTTGATACCAGTCATTCGGATCTGAAGGATCCATTTCCAAAAACGCAAAAATTGCGTCAACGACTGGTTCACACAGTTCAGTAGGAACGGCATTTTCAATGACCATATAGCCGTATTCATCGAAATGTTCACGGTGTGCTTGTGTTAATATTGGCATTTAGATTTCCTTATTTAAACCCCCTAAATCCCCTTATCAGGGGGACTTTAAGAGGAATGGGTAAGTCCTACTTTAGTGTTAATTTTTATTCGTTTCGTTTAAGGTCGCACGTGCTGCCTGATACAAGCGGAATAAACTATCGTGCGTTTCTTGGGCGAGTATCTGTGGATGCCATACTAAGTCAGCCACCAAGTCACTGATAACAAACCCCGATGCCATCTCCACACCGCGCAGCGTACTGATGGCAAATAAAGCGGCGGCTTCCATTTCAACGGTGATAACTCCCTCCTGTTGGTAATGCTGAATTTCCCCAACGGTTTCTCGGAAGAAGGCATCAGTTGTCCATGTTGGTCCCTCAGTGTAGCGTACACCATCACGTTCAAGGGTTTGCCTAAGGGCAGGTGTTAGATTTTTAGATGGCAGTGCAGGTGCCGAAGGGTCCTTCAAATAGTGGTATGAAACGCCTTCATCACGAATGGCACTGGTACAGACAACGACATCACCAACACGAGAGGTTTTCTGCAATCCACCGGCAATCCCTACATTGATAAATCGCTTAACACCAAGTTCTATCAGAATTTCAAGAACCATTGAGACTCCGGGCGCACCAATGCCGTTATTGCCGCTCACTGCCACACGGTTACCGGTTTCGGTTAGCAGATAGAATTCTCCACCTATCCCGTGAACCTGTTCAACATTTTCAACATTGGCAATACGCTCAAGAAGGTTCCCCTCATAACAGAAAATGACACTTTTGGGAATCGGAAAATCGGGAATGAAGCCTTGTTGACGGAAGTACGCAACGTGCTGTTGGGGTGTGATGATGGGACGCGATTTATGTTTATCGGGAAAATTTGGTATTGGCATAGTTACTTTGAAAGCAATTCTATAGACATACCACCCCTACGGGGTGGGGAAAGAGACGAAAACCGTTTCTGAAATGTGCAAAACCTGTTAGTAGCAACTTGGGTTGAAATAATAGCACATTTAGGAAAGAAAGTCAAATCACGGAATGACTGTTTGTGGTAGGCAAATCTATCAATTTTCAGTGGTATAATGGCGTTTGAAAATTATCCAATCTCTGTACGCAGAAAAGAGAGAAACGTGCTGACGAAAAACACCAACAAAAACAAAATTAATAACAGTAGGTCAACAATCGCGGCATTAAAATCCGCACTGAAGCGGTGTTGATCCTCAAATTTCGGGACAGCATCAAAGTTCACAGGTTTTTGCGATGTGCCTTCTGGGATACCGATAGCGTGCGGGCTTTCTGGGTCTGCGCGGTCGGTATCAATGAGAAACTGTCGAAACTGCCTTGCATATTGGCGTGTTTGAGAGATGAAGTCTAAATGGCGGGGCATGCCCGTGCCTGCAAGTGCCTCAAAAGCATACTGCACAATAGCCGCTGGTGAGATACGGGTGAGCGACCGAGCGGTTTGGATCTGACGGAGTTCCGCAGAAAGGTAGCCTGCGTGCAAGCGATCGCGCAATTCCGCGTCTTTATTGACATATTCCGCCCCTAACGATGTAGCGACCGTTGCGGGAATTTCTCGTCTCGGAGGTGCTTTAATTCGAGCAAAATAGCGTGTTTGTAAATCTTCGCGCGAATCCCGAGCCTGAGCGATGAACTCTTTAGCCGTAGGACGGGACTGCAACCTGTTGCCAAGGGAACCAAGCGCATTTGGCATCAGCACCACCCAAACCGTCCAGATCAATAACAGAATTGCCAGACTCGTTGAGGATTCTTTGACGCGGCTGGAGATAAAGATTCCGAATAAAATAAAGATTGAGATATAGATCAGCGCGACACAGACGATGGCACCCAACCTTATCCAATAACTATCGTCAAATTGAACGGCTTCGGAGAGGTAGATGATGGAGAGACTGACGATTGTTCCAACCAAAAACGGAATAGAGATAGCAAAAAATGCGCCCAGAAATTTACCACAAATCACGGTGTTCCGTGAAATACTGTTTGCCAGCATCAGCCGCAGCGTACCTCGTTCTTGTTCACCGGAGATCGCATCGAATGTAAACAAAATACCCATAAAACTCAATAAGACAGCCGTCACAAATCCCCAATCGATTTTGATATACGCTGGCATGATACTTCGCTCTTTCGGTATCTGTTCTGCAATGAACATTAGATCAAAGTGAGGTGGATATGCTAACCGCCATATTTCTGTGAACTTGTAGGAGCTATCTCCACGTCTCCAGCCTCGCGTTCGACTGGCACTACCGCCGCTCACACGTCCAAATAGGAGTTCTTCCCCGCCGTCTGCACAGAAAGCCAAAGCACTCGGTTTTTTGTGAAGGTCGCCTGGACCTTTTTGGACGAGATGATACAGATTATCACATCGGGTTTTCAACCGATCATGTGAGGCACGAACCCGTTTTCCATATCGGTTTATCCGCTGCTTGTATTCTCCGACGAACATGACGGCATTGACAATCATCAGTATCAAAATTAGGAGTGCTGTCAGCGCGAAACGGAGACTGCTCAAGTGATCGTAGAGTTCGCGTTTGACAATATGAAAAATCATCTTATGTCCTTGATAGAAGGCAGTGTTTGAAGTGTTGGATTCACTCGCGCCTTTTGGGGGTTTTGTGTTTCTTTTGAGTTCCGTTCAACCCAACTTACAGTTAGATTTCCTGTTTGAAGTGTTGGGTTTCACTTGCGCCTTTTCGAGGCTTGGTGTCTCTTTTGAGTGCTGTTCAACCCAACCTACAGTTAGATTTCCTGCCTGACGAAGATTGCGAAGGTCGCGAGAAATAACGCAACGTTGAGCAACAGTAGTATTTGCAAGTCGGGGAGTGCCCGTAAAGCGTTTGTCCAGAGATCAGCACGCTGGTACACAAATCTTGGCAGATCATCTAAATCAATTGCGCCCTTATCACTGGCAAACCACTGCCTGCTTGAAAAGGCACCTTCGTCGTAAAAATAATTAACCAGCGTCCGTCGATATTGGCGTGCTGCCTCAAAAAAATCCTCGACCCCATAGAGGTCAGTCCCTGTCCATGCTTGTGTCGCAAGATTATACATCGCTGCCGGTGAAAGCCTAAGCAGGTTTCGAGCGATTTTGGCTCTCCGAAACCGAGTTTGCTCTAATGCCGGCAGACGCTCCAACCCTATTTTTTCCGCTGCCTGAAACTTTAACGGTGTCAAAAATTGATGGTAGCGGATAACGTCAGGAATGCGTCTCTCAGATTCTGGGTCAATGGAACGCCAATCATAAGCTCTGAATTTTATGTGCGTCGCTGTGCTTCCATTACTTAGACCAACATGTAAACCGTTGCGGTTCCCTTGCACGTTAAAGTGATCACTCTCTCCCTCAATGCCATCGTTTATGAGGTATTTCCGCCCCTCGTCCTCGACTGTCTGCAGGATTTGCTGAATTGCCTTCTCACTGGAATATATCCTGCTGCCTACCGGATTCGTCAATTGATCGACCATAGAGACGCTGAAAGAAGGATAAACCAGCACCAGTACCACCCAAACAAACAGAGACAGCATAAGTGCTGTGGCGGTTCGATGCGCCCAAGCAGAGATAAGTAATCCTATCAGGTAGATAGCGGAGAGATAGATAATCGAAGTGAGTAGGATACCGGCAATTCGTAGGAAATCATTTCCACTCAAGACGATTGAACCCGTTGATACGATCCAAATCAAAGCGACGATAAAACTCATAATAAGCGGCAGGATTAGACACGTCATCGCACCGAGGTACTTCGCCGCCAAGATGTTTCCACGTCTCACGGGATGGCTCATTGTCAAGCGCATTGTGCCGCTTTCACGTTCGCCTGCAATCGCATCATAGGCGAACAGCAGTGCCAGTAATGAAAGCACAAACTGAAAAATGAAGATGAGGTCAATTCGATAGAAATGATCTATGAAGATATTGCCTGAACTGTGGACTTGTGCATCCCACAGAACAGGAACATTCGTGTAATAGATCCGCAATGTATTACCAAGTCGATTGTCCATACCAGCATTAAAGATGCTCAGCGGATTGGGCGGTCGATCGACCTTTGGCATTAAAAAGGAATAGGTTCGGGTGGACAGCAGTTCATCGCGGTTGGTGTCTCTGGCGGTATTGTAGCCCGCCAACCGTTGCTCGTAATCGTCAATTCTGATGAGCGTAGTTATGACAACGAGCAGCAGACAGGTAATCACCGTAACTGCGAAACGAAATGTGATTAGATGCGCGAGAATCTCACGCTTCAGCAGCACTAAAAACATCGAACGATTCCTTAATTAATCCTGAGAGTGGTAGTCTTCAGGGTTCAGATAGACGGTTACCATCCCAACAAAGTTCAGAAAATAGAAAACGGCATCGTTTTTAGGTTCGATGAGATCGTCTTCCGTGCGCTTCACTAACGCCGCGTCTACTAACAGTTCCACGGTTTCCTCCATCTCACTTTCGGAAATGCCACAGCCGTTTGCTAAATCCGCAACCGACTTCTTGCCCGACACTAACTGTCTTAAAACAGCGACTACGGTCGGGTTTGTGAAGTATTTCGCAAGCTCCACGATTTCAGCATCCGGAGCGTTCGATAGGAAATTATCAACGCTGGTCGTCCAAACTGAACCGCGGCTTGATCTCTGGCCAGAGGCGGCATGATAAGCACCTGCGTAGCACCACGTGATCGGGTCTTTTGCCTTATGAGGGAGCTGGAGTAATGCATGAAGTGCTTCGCTTTTAGCTGAGGCAATAGAAGCATCCGATTTAGCGGCGAGGTCCTTAATTTGCTCTTTCAGATCACTAATCTGGCGTTGCATTTCTTCAAACCTTGCATCCGTCTCGGATTCGTTTCTTACTTCATTTGTCATAATAGTTTCTCCTTCCAATTGGCGTTGGGGACGATGTTCGCCTTCGGTTGTGGTTGTGATGTTTAATACCTCTTGAATCATAAAATCGTACTTCTTCAGCCGCTGTCGCGCCCGGTGAAGCCGACTCTTAATGGTATTTTCAGATACGCCTAAATACGATCCTATCTCTGAAGATGTCATATCTTCAAAGTAGTGGAGTGTGATGACTTCGCGATCACCTTCTTTCAACTTGGTAAGGAGCCTTTTGACCAAGTCGCGTTGCGCTGCAGCAGTCGTTTTTGCGTGTTCTGTGGCAACATATCGGGAATACGCCTCCGTCTCGACTTCTGAGATATAGATCTCTTGTAGCGACTCGGTTTCTAATCGGTTTTTTCGGTACCAAGCGATACACAGATGATTCACGATTGCATAGAGCCATCCTGAAAATTTTGCTGGATCGTTTAATGTCGCGAGTTTCTGATGCACTTGCAGGAAGGTTTCCTGTGTAATATCCTCAGCAGTCTGAAAATCCCCCACTTTCCGCAATGCGTGGGCGTGAACCTGCTGTTGATATTTTTCAATCAAAGTCGCGAAGGCGTTCTCATCGCCTGCAAGGATGTGCTGGATTAACATAACATCGTCACTTCTCATCGGACATCTCCAGAGGGGCCATTTTCTCCAAACACATTACACGTCTCTCGAATAGATGTACAACATGCTATCCGTTCACTTCACTATATAATGACGCGATCTGAGAAAAAAGGGTGCATAATTTTGAAAAATGGGTTTGAAAGGGAATATTTGTCGGAAGGTTTGCCTGAAACATGGCGTTGCAGTGGCGTTCGATTCACTTGACGACCCGACCATCAATATGGTGCAACGCGACCTTGTGTCCACATAGGTTTAGCACCGTTGGAAAGACATCAACAGAACGGATGCATTGCTCAGTGATCGGGTAATTCGTCGCAAGCGGGATATGCAGATGTTCCGCAATTAAGGCACCGTGAGTTGCATGATGTCCCGGGACTTCATAACGGGCGCGTAGGTCATAACCGCTCTCGGCACTTAGGACAAGATCACCGGTTCGCTCGCTTTTGAAGATCTGCCACAATTGAACGATTCCATCTGGATACGGACTGTCGTAGGTCTCACGGAGTGCGTCCCGTGAGGATAGATTTTTGTAGCGAACATTGTATCCGAGCGGATCTGTTCCAATAAACTGGTAAGAGAAGCGCAGCGCGTCTGCGCATTTAAAAACTATTGGCACACCTTGTGGGTTTTCGTGATTTGTCTCCTGTGCGTGACAAGAGATTTTCCCCTGCCCACCTCGGCTTTGGACAATGATATCCCCTGTTTCGCTCTGTCCCGCAACGAGTCCCACCCCTTCCAGTTCAATCAGTGAACTAACAACACCCATTTGGCAGAGCTGCTCAAAAGGCGCGCGTTCTCCCCACCCTTTTCCTTTCCCGCTATTTTTAAAATAAAGATGTGTCATTCCGTTTCCTGAAACCATGCTGGCGGATACGGTGCCTTGTCTCCAAACCTTTGGATAGTGCAAACACCGCCAACCGCCATTGTCTAAATGCTGAGGGACATCAATGTGCGTATGTGTGTCGGTCATTCCGTGGTCGCTGGTAATCAGGATGAGTGTGTCTTTGAGGGTGTTCGCTTTTTGCAAAGTATGGACGAGATCCCCAATTGCGGTGTCTATCTCTCGATAGGTCTGAAGGACTTGCGGAGATTGTATGTCCGAGAGGTGTGAAAAGGTATCGACTGCGGGGAAAAGACACATCACAAACTTATCGCCTGCTTCAATCGCTTTGTGTAACTGACGGATCGCAATTCGGTTGACGAATCGCCATCGGTGTGAAAAGTGGGCATAAACATAGACGAAGGGTTTGATCCAGCGCGTCAGATTTTTAGCAGGCGGACATCCCCGAGCGAGTATATTGTAGATATTGCTCACGGGTGAGAAGAAGTTAAATAGGGTGGGAAAACCTGAGGGTAAATCGGCTTCAAAGCGCAACCCATCAAACCCCATGTAACTGCAGACACCGGGACGTTTGAAACGATGTGGCGTATGAAATTTTGATTTGGACAACCACCGGATACCGGGAATATTTGCTGTCCCCGGATACAACCCCATGAAAAATGGAATAAAGGCGGGTCCCGTTGTTGATGGAAAGACAGAAACGGCTTTATTCAAACTGCCGGGATCTACGACGTATTTCTTAATATTCGGTAGGTCCCCGTTTTCAATCAGTGCTTTAAAAATTTCGTAGGGTGCCCCGTCAACTATAATAAAAACAAAACGTTTGAAGTCCGGTTCCGTTGATACCATCACGCCTCCGTAAGTATGTAGGTGCAGTTTGCTACCACATTGAAATATCCATCGCCAAATAGGGACAGAACATATTCTACGAATTTTTTCGTTGGGTGTAGGCTTTCCATAATGTCTGTGGATTCTCAACGGAAAGACCAACATTGCCACACTCGCCACAAACAGTTGCCCTCAACGCCACCCTATGAGACCGTTTGAAAATCAAGGCATCAGGGTTAGCCTGTACTTCGACTTCTAAGTCTTGTCCGACACCTGCATCGTAGCGATCCCGAATCCGTAAGTTGGGCATAATCTTCTCAGAACCGCACCTACCGCATTTCATTGTAGCCATCTGAATAGGTACCCGCCATCTCAGTCTTTTCCTTATTTTATCATAATGGACGTGCAAAATCAAGCGGAATCTATTTTTTTTTTAACTGACATTTATCAAAGTTATTGTCACATTACTAAAGGCGTTGCCTAAGAGCGTG
>JAPPBX010000060.1 GCA_026702755.1 Candidatus Poribacteria bacterium
CTGTACATGGACTATGAAGATGCGTGTGTTGTTGCTGGGGTCGTTGCCTACTCGTCAACAACAAAGGATCGCCAAGGCCGCGAAGGTGAGTGGGTGACGATTAAACTCTGGGGTCGCGGTCCCGCAAACGGCAACAATGCTGTTATCCAATATCAGAAACGGCAGTTTGATGCGGGTGAGGGACTTGTGGGTGTTGTTCCGGATTTCCAAGACCCAGCGGGTGAAATGGAGCTCTACATGCGGCTCCGGCGTGAAAAGGATACGTTTACGGCGTGGTGGAAACGGAAAGCCAATGATGCTTGGATTGATATCGGAGAAACTGAACAGGAGCTTGATGAACCGCTTGAAGTCGGTATCTACGTCGGTATTTGCGATGGCAAAGGCGAACAGATCGCGCAGTTTGAGTATTTTGAGGACCTGCTCGTACCGTTTGATGTTTCGCCTCGTGCGAAGCTGCCGATTGCTTGGGGTGATCTGAAACGACGGCATAGCATGTCGGATAGTCGTTAGCTGTTGCTACAGTATTTTTAAAAACAAATTTCATATCTATTATTTGTTTGTTGTAACTCTGAAAGAAGGTTTATGGCTACATTTTATAAAGGTGCGGGGGTTGGTACACATTGGCATAGCCGTGATTCTCGCCGAGTCGGTTTTACCGCACGTTCACCTGAAACAGGTCCGACGACCGAAGCATTGATAGCTCATGTCGCAACAGGAACTATCAACAGTCCATATATTTCACTCACTCGCTCCTACGCAGTGGCATGGCACTATGCAGTATTTAGTAGTAAGAGAGAACCAACATCAGGCAATCCCGCCTACATATATGAAATAGAGATTGATGATTCGCTGCCTCATGGGCTTAATTTACTGGATCCGGCCAAAGAAGTTGTTCATGTTTTACCTCAACCTTTACGAGGGGTTGTTGACATGGAATATATGGCAGATCGTCTGAGTAAGCAAACATCTCAAGTCCCTAACCCGACGGGAGATTTCTCGTCCAATTTTGAGATGAAGTTAAGGACACTTATACATGCACAACGGGATGTGGAAGTGTTAATTTACGGTTATATACCTCCGTTTTGTGTAAAGCACCGTTTTGAAGTAGAATTTTCTCTATTAGATCTGCCTGTTTCATAGGAGAGACTATAATGAACATGTATGAGATTCGTAGCGTTGACCTGAAAGAGGTGCCAGGTAATGATTTCATTAAATTCCTTAAGATAGAGATGCCTGAAAGAAAGGGTCATGGGCCCGTTCGCTTCGCTAGGGTTCGGTACGCTTTAAACGGCGGTCACACTATGGAAGAGAACGGTTTGCCTATAGACTTGGGCAAAGGGATTTTTATCGCAACGCTTGAGGATGAAGAGCTCTGCGGAATTTCTCGAAACGAATTAGAGAAAGTTTTGCAGGAAGCCGCAGTCGAGATTGTTAAGATTGCTTGGAAAGAGTGGGATCCACCTAATATCCTTAAAAGCATATTAAAGGGTTATTCTTACCTGCAATATGATGAACACCTTTCTAAACCCCCAGATGTTTTGAAGTGCTGTGTTACTGATCCAAACAGTTCACGACATGCGGAAGATATTTTTGAGATAGCCCGTAGGTTAAATGTTACCACCGGTGAGGACTACAAGGTGTTCTATGGGGGTAACTCCAGTGAGGACGATAATTTCGATGAAGTCTGGACATGGTTCTCTTTAAGGAAACTTAATTTTCAAAAGGGCAGTTCTAACGAGAAATAACAGATTTCCGCCTTAAGATGAAATGCACCTATTTCACAATTCTTGTCTTTATCCTTGTGATCTGTCGTGATTTCGCTATTGCCGAAGTCAGTAAAACTGCCCAAAAGGTCCTCACCACAATAGAATGGATCTCTATTCCTGAAGGCACGTTCCTAATGGGTTCAACCCCGGAAGAAGCGGCAGCAGCTTACGAAGACGCGAAGTTACGGAGCTCTATGCTTGAACGGCACACCTTTGATGCGGAGTTGCCGCAACATCAGGTCTATTTGAGTGCCTACGAAATCTCGCGGTATGAAATCACAAACGCCCAATACCGCGCTTTCATTGAGGCAACGAACCGTCCGACACCGCGTGGACACAACGGCGAGGAGACTTGGTTAGATGAAACGCTCAATGGTGGCACACAGCCCGTTGTTGGTGTGACGTGGTTTGATGCGCAAGCGTTCGCGGAGTGGATTGGCGGAAGTCTTCCGACCGAAGCACAGTGGGAGCGCGCTGCACGGGGGACTGAGGCACGCAGGTACCCCTGGGGAAACACGCCACCCAAGGCACGTCAGCACGCCAACTTCGCGCGTCGCTACAACCGTCCGGTGGCGGTGGGACAGTTTCCTAAAGGTGAATCACCAGATGGCATCGCCGACCTTGCTGGGAATGTATGGGAGTGGTGTCTCGATGAGTACAGTCCAATAGCCTATCAGCGAGGTAGTGGCGATGTGTCCAAAAATCCGCTCAATCTTCGCTTTCGGGATGTGCTTCGGGCGAGAGTGATTCGTGGGGGTGCTTGGGATGTCGGTCGCGCGTTTCTCCGTTCAGGTTTGCGATTCAAATTCTATCCTTTGGATTCAACACATACAATCGGGTTTCGGGTCGTCCGGCCGCGCCCAAAAATAAAAGAATAACCTTCCTATCACCATGTTCCAACCCAAACACTACCCGTCCTGCTTGTTGACTCTTTTCCTTTTCATGCTTCCTATGCTCAGTAGTGCTGACCCCTATTTCCGCGATGTAACCGATGCGATGAAACTTGATTTCCGGCACGTCAACGGATTTTCTGCGGAACGCCGACTCGTTGAGACGATGGGCAGTGGTGGGGCACTCTTTGACTTTGACAACGACGACGATTTAGATCTCTACCTCGTTCAAGGCAATTCACTCTCTTCGTCGGTAGAATCTCTACCTAAGAATCGACTTTACCGAAACGATGCTGGTATTTTTGTTGACATTACAGCGTCTGCAAATGTTGGTGATACCGGCTATGGACTCGGTGCTGTCGCTGCGGATTACAATTCTGATGGGTATCAAGACCTATACGTGACAAACTTGGGAAAAAATGTGTTATACCGCAACAATGGAGATGGCACGTTTACGGATGTAACCGAGCAAGCACAGGTAGGTTGTCCACTGTTGAGTGCGAGTGCGGCGTTTGCTGACATTGACCGGGATGGCGATCTTGATCTCTATGTGTGCAACTACGTTGAATATGCGTTGGAAACCGATATCCCGTGCTATTACAAAAATAGTTTGCGTATCTATTGTGGTCCTAACGAATATCAAGGTATTGCCGATGTGTTGTATCGAAACAATGGAGATGGTACGTTCACGGATGTTACGAAATCGGCAGGGGTCTATGAACCGACGACGCGCGGACTTGGGGTTGTTTTTACGGATGTGAATAGCGATGGTTGGGTGGACATCTACGTTGCAAACGATATGTCTCCAAATACGCTTTTTATGAATCAAGGCGACGGGACCTTTCAAGAGGAGGGCGTGCTTCGCGGTGTTGCGTATAACGGGGATGGACTCGCAAACGGCTCGATGGGGGTAGACGCTGGTGATTATGATAACGACGGCGATATAGATCTTTGGGTGACGAATTTCGCGTTGGAGGCGAACTGCCTTATGCAGAACGATGGCGAGGGTTATTTTGAGGACGGAACGTTTGACATGAACCTCGCCGATCCGTCTTTTTATGCCCTCGGTTTCGGTACTCGCTTCATTGACTTTGATAACGATGGTTGGTTAGATATACTCGTTGGGAATGGGCATATCTGGGATAACGTGGAACAAATTGACGCGAAACAGCGTTACGCGCAGCCTGTGCAACTCTTTCGTAATCGAGGTTCACAAAACGGTGCTGGTTTTACTGAGATTACTACTGAGGCTGGATTGGATAAAACACCTTATGTCGTCCGTGGGATGCTCTTCGGGGATATAGATATGGATGGCGATGTGGATGTTGTTTTGTGCCAGTCAAACCGTCCAGCAGTTATTCTCAGCAATGCAGTTGGCAATGCGAACGCGTGGCTAATGGTGAAATTGGTAGGTACAGATGGCAACACAGACGCGATCGGTGCGCAAGTTCAGGTAGAGATGGACGGCATGACGCTGCTGCGCGAGGTTATCTGTGGAGCGAGTTATTTGTCAGGCAACGATCTCCGTCTCACCTTTGGGTTAGGAGGTGCAACGCGGATAGACAACGTCCAGATTCGCTGGCACAACGGAAGCGTTCAGCGGTTAGGTGAAGTGGCAATTCGCCAATCTATAACGCTCTTGCAGGATTGACACTTTTCGCTGTTAATACTACAATGGACGGTGAGGAGGATTAAGATATGGCTATTTTTTCAATATCCAAGGTGTGTAGCCCGTAACGTAGTGGAGGGCGAATATACGGAAAGGAACGTGAAATTTCTAATCCACCTGACCGAACCGCAAGGTAAAATTAAAAATATGAAAGTCATTGAAGAGAGAGAAGCGTGGGTTCACACGCACTTCATCCTTGATAGTTTTTACGTTACAGCGCAGGAACGTAGGCAGATTTCTATCAATGTCGAGCCGGCGTTAATGCAACTCGGACTCCAGTACGGACTGACGTATAACATCGCGCCATCAAAACATCGCGCTATTGTTGTGCTTGAGTGTATACCGTTTGACTCGGTTAAAGCGATTATCAAAAAATTGATTAATGATGTGATTGCGGACTTTCCGGTCAGGCTCCCCGAACAGCGGAATGTTGTCACGAATATCACCGTCACCGATCCAGAAACGGAGCGGGCGGATGTTAGTGTCCGAGCCCCGGTGCAGTAAGAACATGTGTTCCCACAGTGCCCTCAGTGATGTTGAAAACTGAGGGAAATTCGTCGCACCAACCGTCGTTCGCGCGTGGACAGAATTGGCGTGAGTTCCCTTCAATAGCCGTTACACCGGGAATGCGCGCAGCAAGTCCAGCGGAATGCAAGAAAGATGCACCCGGACACGTCAAGTCCTGAACGGCGAGGAACATACCGTATTCTGCAGCAGCGGCACCCATCAGCAACGCCTGAGATTGCCCCTTACATGCCTTGAGCGCAACACCGGAATATCCTTGTTCACGTGCCAATAGAAAAGTCTCAAAATCGGTCAGCGATTCGTCGATGACCACCGGTTTTATCTCGGCGGCTTTGTGCATTTTGTTTTCGGGATGCGCCTTTAGATTCCGATCCGTCGGTTGCTCGATGTAAGCGAGGCGTTGAAAAGCTGCACGCTCCGTTTCTTGAATCTGGTTGAGAAACGCCAACAGATATTCCACATCTTGACAGGTTTCGTTGAAATCAGCGGAGTAATGCCACGTGTGAATACCGCGTTTTGCCTGTGTTTCTGCGGTGACTTTATCAATTGCCAGGACGCGTGCTACGTCCCACGCTAAGTCGTCGCCGTTCAGTTTAATCTTCAGGTGTGTCAATCCGTCAGCGACAATCCATTCGGGAAGCGTTTCCGGTAGACCGTCGTTGAGGCGTTCGGCAATATCGGCATCGGTAAGCGGATCGAGTGCGCCGACGAGGTGATAAAGCGGCATGCTTGACTTGGGTTGGCGTGAGGTATACCGGTCGAGATATTTTCCAACGAATTGTTTATCCAAAAAGTGCGACAGATCTGCTGCAATAAAATCTTCACTTAAGCCGTTGTAACTATTAATGCCGTTTGCTTTCCCGAATCCGTCGTGGATTGCTGCATCAATCGGACTTGTTGTAACGACGGTGCAGAGTTTTGGTATCGTCGATGCAAGTTGCATGGTGTCGGACAACGCATCGGCGATTCGCAAAAATTCGGGTTCAAGCACTTCGGAGAGTTCAAGGGGATGTGCGCATAGCGTACAATCCTGTGTTACTTTGACCGCTAATTCGGCGAGTTTTTTCATCGCTGCGAGACTCTGGTCGAAAGGGGCATAACGCGGTGGGAATGCCCAGACATTACCGAGCGGCATTGAGCCGCTGCCTTCTGCTTCTTTTCCATCGCGCGTCTGAACTCGCATGCGGACGTTAAAGAGGACACAGTGATCTGTCGGCACGCCGCCGAACTTCAGGGGGGTACGGTATTGGTGTTCTTCAAAGTCGTAATGAACATCAAGGATGCGAATATCTGTCGGTTTTGGCATAATTTCCTCGTTGCAGTCTGTTTTCTTTTATCGTAATCGGTTTTCTAAGGCGCGTCAAGCAATTTCTTTTTTTAAATTATCTGAATCGCGGATGACACGGATTGCGCGGATGACGCGGATTTCGGGATTCTTGGTAATGTTAGCATTGGATTAAAAATAAAACGTTCGATTTCATCGGTTTTTTGGAAGCTTGCAGGTTTATGGAGGTTTTTTATGGTGCATAACACGAGAGTTCAACAGCTGACTTCACTTCTTGACAAGCACGAGGTGTATCGGAACACCTGTCTCAATCTGATCGCTTCGGAGAACACGCCTTCGCCGTTGGTAGAGGAGCTTTTCGACGAACGGTTGGCGCGGCGGTATGGGAATTATTCTGGCATTGACCTCTACCAACGCAATTACAAAGGCAACCGTTATATTGCTGAAATAGAGGCGTACACGCAGGAACTGGCGAAGGAATTGTTCGGTGCTGCGTATGTCGATTTTCGTCCACTCTCAGGGAACATTGCGGGGATTGGAACAACGTTTGCCTTAGCGAAACCGGGGGACACAGCATTAGAGGTACATAACGGGCACCACTATGCTGAAAAACTGCTCTCCTCACCACTCAAAGTGGAACTACGATCCATTCCGATTCCGTGGGACGGACAACGTTCAAACATTGATCTCGACGCAACGCTTGCACTAATTGCGGAATACAAGCCGAATATTGTTAACATCGGTTCGGGTGTATTTCTCTTTCCACAACCTGTACGGGAACTGAAGCAGGCGATGCGCGAAGCGAATCCAGATTCTTATCTCATCTACGATGCCTCGCACGTTATTGGGCTGATTGCGGGTAAACGGTTTCAGTCGCCGTTTGGTGAAGGGGCGGATGTGATCATCTCCAGTACGCATAAAACGCTTGCGGGCCCGCAGGGAGGCATGATTCTAACCAACGATGCGTCTATTGCTGAACGGGTTGCGAAGGGACTCTATCCGTTGCTGATGAGCAATCACCATCTGAATCGGCTGCCAGCATTAGCGGGAACGTTTATAGAGTGGATGGAGTGCGGTGAGGCACAAGCGGATGCGATTGTTGCCAACGCAAAAGCACTCGGAGGTGCGTTAGCGGAACGCGGTGTTCCGATACTGGGTGCGGATCTCGGTTTCACGGAGTCGCATACCTTAATTCTGATTGTAGATAAATATGGGGAAGGTGGTGCGCTCGCAAATCATTTGGAAGCGTGTCATATTATTGCGGGTGCGGCGGGATTGCCGCCGGAGGTCGGTACGTCTGGGTTGCGTATGGGTGTTCAGGAGGTTACGCGGTGGGGGATGACCCCGGCGGACGCACCGGACATTGCGGATTGTATTGTTGGTGCGCTTTCTGGTGGGAGTCCTGAAGCACTCAAGCCAGAGGTTGCGAAAGTTGCGCGTCGGTTTGGGACGATCCAATTTACTGTGGATTGAAGTAAAACCTAAGAAGCATATAAATGAAGTAGGATTTGATCCCACTTTACCGCTGGCGAGGTTTCCTAACCTCGTCAATAACATTACGCAATTAGTAGTTTTTATATTTCAATCTTTGTTCAATCTTGAGATCAGATATTCTTGTCCACGGTCGCCTTTAACTCTGTTACAATGACTACAGAGCAGTTGAAGGTTCTCAATGTGGTCAGTTCCACCAACATTTTCTGCAATAATATGGTCAACTTCAAGGTGTTGTTTCTCAAAATGGGTGCCACACCCATTACAATATCCACTTTGTTCCCCGTATAATTGCGTCTTGTTTTTAGGGTGATTATATCGCAGAATATCACCTAAATCTGTGCGTTTGGGAATATCTGTGCGTGCAATAATTTCCTGAAACAATCCTTGATCGTCTTTGATACGCTCAACGACTAATTCAGAGGCTTTTGCCGATATGTCAATACCTATCCAGTTACGTTGAATCCTATCCGCTGCGACGAGCGTTGTCGCACAACCGCAGAACGGATCAAAAACAACATCGTCTTTGTTAGACGAGGCTTTGATAATGCGGTCAAGGAGAGCAAGGGGCTTTTGGGTTGGATAGCCAACCCTTTCTTTGGCTCGTGAGTTTATAGGCGGTATATCAATCCAAACATCTTGAACAGGGACCCCCGGCATATCATCTAAAAATTGCTTTAATCTCGGTGTTCCATTGCGAGTGTAGTATAACTTACCAGATTTATGATATTCCTGCATAGTGGTAAACGGACACCGCCAAATTTTAATAATGCCGTTCCATTCGTACTGATACCCCCCGCCACTTAAAGAGCCAGCGGTTAGGTCTCTGTCCAAAAATCTTTTACCATTTTCATCCGTATGCTTATACCTCTTGAGATACTCGTCAGAATAGGGTTGATATTGCTCATTAAGGGTGGGGGTATCACCTTTTGAATAGTAGAGTATAATGTCATGAATACTCCCATAAATTGCAGAATCATTATGTGCTGCGGTTCGTTTCCAAACAACCTCATTCCGAAAGTTTCCCTTCCCAAACACCGCATCCATAACTAACTTGAGATAATGACTCATTGTCGTATCGCAATGTAGGTAGATACTGCCAGTATCTTTGAGAATACGCTTCATTTCCAGCAACCGAGCAGCCATGTAAATGAGATAAGATTTATCGCTGTTTGTCATAGCAGCATGGATAACTCGGTTCAGCGCAGGATGTTTCGTCTCAATGAGATCAAGCCAAGCGTTGTCTACGTCTGAAAGGGTCCACGTATCTTTGAATTCCGCACCAGCAGCTTTTGAACCTATAGGGGCTGCGTAGTTCGTCTTGCTATTAAATGGCGGGTCTAAATATATGAGATCAATGGATTCACTATTTATCCCACGCATGATAGGCAGATTATCACCGGTGAATATCGTCTTTGGTTTAATATTTGTGGTTTCCATACAAAAGAACCTCAAAAATGTTATGAGATTTGTGACCGATATAGGTTGTGTCTGCTTCAATGATACCTTGTAGCAACACACCACCTTTTTCGCTATTTTTGACCGTATTATTATATACCAAGTGGTCTTTTGATTCAAGTCGAAATCTCGTGCTAATGGGGTGTAAAGTTTTTGACCCTAAATCCTCAAGGATATAAATCACCAAAACATTTTACTTGACATCTGTTAGCAGAAATAGTATAATATATCAAATGTGGAAATCAACACGAACGTTTTCAGCAAACCCCATAAGTTGCTTACGAACTGCTAACTGCTGACCGCCAACTCAAAAATGTTACACTTTTCGCCAAATTATTTTTTTCACAACAGAAAATTAAACATCAACAAACCCTTACGGGCACTATGTTTTCTAACGTTACACGCTGCGTACCAAATGTTACACTGGTGTAACATTTTTAAGGCGGGTTGCTGAAAAACATACCGCTAGGTTAAAGTCATAGTCACGTCTGTTTTTACATAGGTG